>JAQVKR010000019.1 GCA_028694565.1 Gammaproteobacteria bacterium
AGCGGGTTGTCCTGCCAGGCCTCGTCCTTGAACCGGCGATCGTCGCGGGCCGGCTGAATCACCGACTCGGAATTCGCGCCGAACATGCGCATGCCGGCCTGCTGCCAGAGGCTGAAGGCGTCCTGCCAGAAGCTCACCTGGGTCCCCGCCAGCGCGGCGGGATTGGCGGCCAGGCTCATGGCCAGCTGGGAAAAGGCCCGCCCCAGCCCCAGGCTGTCGTCCATGGGCAGGGTCTTGCGCTGCTGCAGCTGCTGGCTCAGCCACTTGCCGTAGAACTGCTGGCTCAGCAGCGACATGCGCATCAGGTTCTGGGACAACTCGATGGGATTGGGCGCGCTCTGGGCACCGGCCGTCTGCTCGCTCATGGATCTGGTATCTCCGCTGGGTTCCGGCACTTCCTGGACTGTGTGCCGGGCACGCTTCGGAGGCGTGCCCGATCATTATTGTGCTATGCAGCATTCTAGTATGAAAAGCGCACGAATGCGAGCCGGAATGGGCATTTACGGAGCGCCCGCAGCCCCCCGCCAGGGACCGGGATGGGGTGCCGCCGGCCTACTGGAGAGCGGGCCGGGACGGCGGCGGCGCGGGTTGGTAAGTTTCCCCCCCGCCCCCTTCACCCTCTCCATCTCCGAGCTGACCGATCAGCTCCAGGGTGATCTGGTCGAAGGCGAGGATCCGGCCGCCGAACCGTTGGGCGAACGCCTCGGCGTCCCCCCGCTCGCGGAAGGAGGCCAGGGTGGGGCCCATGGCCCCGCGCAGGGGATGGCCGGCCACGTACCAGGCCCTGCGCGCATCCACCAGGGGGGCATCCAGCGGATGATCCCAGCGGGCGCCCGCCATGTCATGGACATAGACCTCGCGCACCACCGCGCCCGCCTCGGGCTGCAACAGGTAGGCGAAGAGATCCCGGGTGGAGCAGAACTTGAGCGCCCGCGGCTGCCCATCGGCGATGACCTCCCCCATCGGTCCGGGGAAGCGGGCGAGTATCATCCCGCAGACGTGGCACTCATCCCCGGCCTCGATGGGCCGGGGCCCGCTCGGCGCCCGGGTATCAACCTGCGGGTCGCACGCCGTCAGCAGGAACATCGCCAGCAGGGCCCCGAGGACCCGCCGGCGCCGTGCGGCAAGCGGCGTTGCCCGCATCCGCTCAGAGCTCACGGCCGCGGAACCGCCACAGGGCCAGTCCGAAGGGGACCGCCACCCACAGCCCCAGCACCAGCAGCAGCCGGGCGGGCGTGAAAGTCCCCTCGACGACGATGGACGCGAGCCCCGCGTAGGTTCTCACCGGCTCGAATCCCCCCAGGTTGGCGAGCCGGAACACGTCGGTGGGATTGAGCAGCAGCAGGTAGGGGAAGACCGTTTTTCCCACCGCCCCGCCGGTGGCCACCAGCCCACCCAGCAGGAGGAGATCGAACACCAGCACGAAGAGGAACCAGGCCACCAGCGCCGCGCCCGCCGCCCGCGACTTCTCGTCCACGGTGACGCTGATGAGGTGGGCGATGGCCACGAAGGCGAGCCCCAGCAGGGTGGCCGAGAGGATGAAGTAGGCGAACGACAGCAGCAGCTGCATATCGGCACCCTCACGCGCCACCAGGGTGACCAGCACGCCGGCGCTGCCGAAGCCGACCGCGGTCGAGACGGCGAGGATCAGGCCGTGACCGAGCAGCTTGCCGGTCAGCAGCTGGGAGCGGGAGAGCGGATAGGAGAGGAGCAGATCCAGCGTCCCGCGCTCCCGCTCGCCCACCACCGTGTCGTAGGCGAGCAGCAGGGCGATGAGCGGGATCAGGAATACCGCCAGGCTCGCGAGGCTGACCAGCGTGGTGGCCAGGGAAGTCACGCCCACGAAGCCGGATGCGGCGGAGCCGAAGTAGGCCAGGCCCACCGCCAGCAGGGCGAACACGACGGTGATGGCCAGCACCCAGCGGTTGCGCAGCCCGTCATGGAACTCCTTGCCGGCGACGATCAGGATGTTGCGCATGGGGCCTCCGCCGGACGAGTCGACGGGCCGTAGTGATCGTAGAGCATCTCCAGCGACGGGGGCTCCACCGCCACGTCCCGGATTCCGTCGAACGCGAGCAGGACGCGCAGGATCTCCAGCTTGATCGCTCCGGGGACCCTGAGCTCGACTTCCGTGGCGCTTCTCCGCCGCACCAGCGCGCCCCGCTCCGCCAGCACGGCCAGCCGCCGCTCGTCGGCCCAGTCGCCCCCGGCCCGGATGGTCACGCCCAGACCCGCCCGCCGCCCCAGCTCTTCCAGGTTTCCCGACGCCAGCAGTCGGCCCGAGCCGATGATGGCGGCCTGGTCGATGTGCCTCTCGATGCCGGCGAGGACATGGGAGGAGAGGATCACCGTCGCCCCCCGCCGCCGCAGTTCGTCCAGCATGGAATAGACATCCCGGGTGGCGTCGGGATCGAGGCCCGCGGTCGGCTCGTCGAGCAGCAGCAGCGCGGGTTCGCCCAGCAGCGCCTGCGCCAGCCCCAGGCGCTGGCGCATTCCGTTCGAATAGCCCTTCACGGGCCGGTCGGCCGCCGGGGCCAGCCCCAGGCGCTCGAGCAGCGGTTCCGACGCGCCGCGGCCGATCCCTTTCAGGCGGGCGAAATAGCGCAGCACCTCGCGCCCCGTCAGCTCGCCGTAGAAGCCCACGCTCTCCGGCAGGTAGCCGATCCGGCGCCGCAGCCCGCGCGCGTCCCCGCCGCAGGGATCGCGCCCCAGCACCTCCACCCTTCCCGAATCGGGCCGGGTGAGCCCCAGCACCAGTTTCATGAGGGTGGTCTTGCCCGCGCCGTTGTGGCCCAGCAGGCCCAGGACCTCGCCCTCGCGGGCGGAAAGGCTCACCCCGCCCAGGGCCTGGATCCGGCCATAGCGCTTGTGCAGGTTCTCCAGCCTGACGGGGGGCGTCATCTCAATGCTCCGCTGACGCGGCCGGGAGCATGAGCGGATGGCTGTCACGCACCCCCGGGGAACGGAACACCGGAAACTCCCGCTGCACCCAGCGCAGCGCCTGGACCGCGGGGCTGTTCATGAGCAGCCGCGCCAGGGGGTATTTCCACAGCAGCTTGTCCACCGCATCGTTGGGCTCGTAATAGCGGTCGCCCACGCCGTCGGCGTCCAGGTCCCAGCCGAGATAGTCGCTCCAGAAGTTGCCGCGCCCCTCGTGGGACCACTCCTGCTCGCGGCTGGCCACGTACTTGACCTGGACGCGGTTGCCGATGAAGTCGTTGCCGTGCAGGCGGTTCTCCTCCGAGCCGGCGGTGAGGTGGATGCCGATGTCGCCATCGGCGAACCGGTTGTTCCGGATGTCGTTGTAGAGGGAGTTGTAGATGAAGATGCCCTTGCCCTCGGCCCCGGGCACATCGGAGCCCCCGGTGATGTAACCCTGCCCCCGGGCCACGCTGCGCACGCGGTTGCCGGCGATCTCGCTGTAGGTGATGAAGTTCATCAGGATGCCGTAGTTGGTGTCGCCCTCGGAGCGGTTGCCGGTGACCGTCAGGGAGCGGGACTGCATCAGCGCGTAGCCCGTGCGCGTCTCCCAGGTCAGGTTGTCACGCACGGTATTGTCGTGGGAGTACATGTAGTGGATGCCGTAGCGCAGGTGATGGATGCGGTTGCGCTCCAGCATGCAGTCGGCGCTGTTGTCGATGTAGATGCCGTCGCGGGCCTCCCGGATCTCGTTTCCCTCCACCCGGCTGCCCCGGGTGTTGTAGAGGTGCACCCCGTTGCCGCGATCCTGGGAGCGCAGCTCCGGCTCTCCCTGGATGCGGTTGCCGCGGATGAGCACGCCCGGCGCGCCGTCCACCCAGATGCCGAACAGGGTTCGTTCGAGCGTGTTGTCCAGGATGCGTGCCCCCTCCCCCGCGCGCTCGACGAAGATGCCCGCGTCCATGGCGGTCAGATCGATGCCCGAGCGCCGTATCCCCAGCCCACGCAGGGTGACATCCGGCGCCGCGATGCTCACCACCCGCCCCCGGCGGCCGCCGTCGAGCACGGCCCCCGGGCGGCCCTCCAGCACCAGCGGCCGTTCAATCCTGAGATTGACCTCGAAGGCGCCGGGCCCGAGGACCACGGTGTCGCCCGGAGCGGCCGTGTCCAGAGCCGCCTGCAGCGCCGCCGTGTCACCGCCGGGAACCTCCCACTGCGCCGCCGGGAGGTTCCCGGCGGCGGAGCACAGGAGCAGGGCCAGTGCAAAACGCCATTCCCGCCTCGCGCTCCCCGGGCGTCCGCGCCGGCCCTCCTGCCAACGACCGGCCTCCATCAGCCCTCCACCAGCATCCGGCCGCGCATTTCCATGTGCAGCGCATGGCAGAACCAGGTGCAGTAGTACCAGTGCACCCCGGGCTTGTCGGCGGTGAAGGTGACCGAGGAGGTCTGCTGGGGCCCGATCTCCATGTTGATGCCATGGTTGGTGAGGCAGAAGCCGTGGGTCAAATCCTCCACCTGGTCGATGTTGGTGACCACCACGGTCACCTCGTCGCCCTTGCGCACCTTGAACTCCGTGAGGCCGTAGACCGGGGCGGTGGTGGTCATGTAGACGCGGACCCGGTTGCCGTCGCGGATCAGCTTGTTGTCGCGGGTGGGATCGATCCCGTCGCGCTCGGCCATGGCCACGGTCTCGGCGAAATAGGAATCGTCGCGCCGCCAGCGGCGCAGGGGCCGGACCATGCTGCGGTGGACCAGAACGCAGTCGTGGGGTTCCACATAGGCGGGCCCGTCATGGACCAGTTCCATGCGTTCACCGGAGATGTCGATGAGCTGATCGTTCTCCGGGTGCAGCGGGCCGGTGGCCAGGAAGCGGTCCTTGGAGAACTTGTTCAGCGACACGAGCCACTTGCCGTCGGCGTCGCGGGTCTCGCCGAGGGTGGTGTGGTTGTGGCCGGGCTGGTAGTGGACGTCGAGCTTCTGGCGGATGTAGTCCACCGGCTCCCCGTTGTAGGCGCGGATGGCGTCGGCGATGTTCCACTTCACGATCTGGCTGTCGATGAACAGGGTGGTGTAGGCGTTGCCGCGCCCGTCGTAGGCGGTGTGCAGCGGCCCGAGGCCCAGTTCCGGCTCGGCCACCACCACGTCCCGGGGGTCCTTCAGCCTGCCCGCGAACCACTCGTCCACCCGGTCGATGTCGATCAGCGTGCAGGTGGGCGAGAGCTTGCCGTTGGCGCAGAAGTACTTTCCGTCCGGCGAGGTGTTCAGGCCGTGGGGGCTCTTCGGGGTGGGTACGTACAGGGTCAGGTCGGAGCCGTGGCGGCCGTCCACCACCGGCACGTCGGAATCCCCGATGGTGGTGTACTCGCCCGCCTTCACCGCCGCCTCGATGCGCGCGGTGTTGAAGATGACCACCCAGTCGCGCTCGTTGCGCATCATCTCCGCCAGGACGGTGCCCCCCTCCGAGTTGTAGCAGCAGGAGGCGGCATAGCGGCCGTAGTAGTCGCAGTCGGTGTTGTCCAGGTTGCCGTCCACCCGGACCTGCCAGGCGATCTCCATGGTCTCGCCGTCGATGGCCGTGAACAGGGTGCCGTAGTTCTCCACGTTTTCCAGATCGCGCCCGTCATTGGGCTGGGGCACCCGGAATTCGGCGTTCACGAAGACGTAGCCGGTCTTCGGCACCCGCTGCACCCGCAGGCCGTGCAGCGCGGTGACGTTCGGGATGGTGACGATGCGGTCGGTGCGCATGATGTCGCAGCGAATCCGCGCCACCCGGGTGTTGGCCTTGTCCTGGATGTAGATATAGCGCCCGTCGTAGTGGCCGTCGGTCTGGCTCATGTGGGGATGGTGGGCATCGCCGTTGAGGGGGAAGTTCTCCCCCAGCACCCGCCGGCTCTCGTTGGTGATGCCCCAGCCGATGGCGCCGTCGAAGTTGAACACCGGTATCCGGTTCAGCTCGCGCATGGAGGGAATCCCGTAGATGCGCAGCTCCCCGGTCTGCCCGCCGCTCCAGAACCCGTAGTACTCGTCCAGGTCGCCGGGCGCCACGTGGGTCTTGGGCAGCCCCTCCGTCTCCGCCTGGACATCCGCCACGGTCCGGAACAGGCCGCTCGCGTACCCGACCCCGGCGGCGCCCGCCACCGCGCCGGCGCCCAGAAAGGTGCGCCGGGTGAAACCGACTCGATCTTTCTTGTCCTGCGACATGACAGTCCCCTCCTCGTTCAGTTCAGTGCGCCGGTCGCTGATCCGGCGCTCACCGGCGTAGCCGGCTCCAACGATGGACTTACGAGGGTTCCTTCCCCTTCGCCAGGGGGCGGGCGCCCCCCAGCGCCGCCTCCATGCGCTCCGCCGCCGCCCGGGCCTCCGGGGCTCTTTCCCGCCGCTTGCGCCGCTCCACCATGGGGGGGCACTTGTGCGCGTCCCAGTAGGTGACCTGGCAGTCGAGGCAGTAGTGACATTCGTTGACGTTGATGCGGCCGATTTGATCGATGGCCTGAATCTCGCACTCGTTGGCGCAGACCTGGCAGGGCCGCCCGCACTCCTTGTGCCGTTTCAGCCAATCGAAGATGCGCAGGCGCGCCGGAACCGCCAGCGCCGCCCCCAGGGGGCATAGATACTTGCAGTAGAACTTGCAGTTGAAGGTGGAGATGGCCACCAGGACGAGCGCGTAGGCGATGAATGTCCACTCGCGCTGGAAGCGCAGGGTGACGGCGGTCTTGAACGGCTCCACCTCGGCATAGACCTCGGCGGTGGCCAGGGACTGCAGGGAGATCCCGAACAGCCCCAGGAGAACGAGGTACTTCACCGCCCACAGGCGTTCGTGGACAGCCGCCGGGAGCGTGAGCTGCGGGATGCGCAGTCGCTGGGCGACCATGTTCACCAGCTTCTGCATGGCGCCGAAGGGACACAGCCACCCGCAGTAGACGCCCCGCCCCCAGAGCAACAGGGTGGCGGCCACGTAGGCCCAGAGAATGAACAGGATGGGGTCGGTGAGAAAGGTCTCCCAGCGGAACTCGCCCCTCAGCGCGTTGACGAAGGTGAACGTGTTGACCACCGAGAGCTGGCCCCGGAAGAGCCAGCCGATGACCAGCATGGTCAGCACCAGGAACCCCGTGCGCAGGGCGATGAGCAGCCGCGCCCGGCGCGCCAGCGCGTCCTGGAAGATCAGGATCAGGGTCAGGCCCGCGAGCAGCACGCCCAGGACGGCGATGTCGAGCGCCCGGTCCGCCCAGATGGACTGCCAGATGCCGGCCTCCGGCGCGGGCTCGGCCGGCGCGGGCCGCGCGAGATAGGGCTCCGGCGTTTCGTACTCGGCGGCGAAGGTGGTGAACACGCTCTCCAGCGCGCCCACCTGGCGGCGCACCAGCAGCTCCAGCTGCCACGGCCGGCCCGGGTCGAAATCGTACCCCGGGCGGATGATGAAAATCTCCTTCTCTCCGAACTCCGGCATCCCTGCCAGCTCGGGGTCCATCAGGCGCTGGTAGTCGGTGTCCCGGAACAGGATGGTCTGATCCCCCTGCACCACCTGGATGCGGTCGAAGATGCCGCCGCGGACATAGCCGGAGCCCTTGAAGGAGTAGCTCCCGTTGGCCATCAATGCGATGGCGTGCCCGCCCCCGCCGAGCTCCGCCATGAGCCGCTCATACTCCCGCTCTCCGAGCAGGTTGCGCCCTACGGTGGGCGGGTTGAGGTAGGTGTAGTAGAGGTCGATGAACGTCCCGCAGGGCTCGCCCGGCGGACACTCCGGCTGGCCGGTGGAGAGGCCGTGCCCCTCGCCCGCCGTCCCCTTGAAGGCCGCCTCCACCGCCTCGCGCTCGATCAGCAACCGGCGGATCGACCCGTCGCCGGTCAGCCGCACCCAGTCGGCGGGCCGGTACAGGTCCTCCCGGACCCGGGCCCGGGCCGCCCCGGCGTCGGGCCCGGCCTCGAGGATGCCGCGCTCCTCCGCGACCCGCCTGGCCGCGCGCAGAATGCTGCGGTTGACCACCTTCACCGTGACCGTGGCGCCGGAGACCGCGTCGAGCCGGACGCTGCCTTCCGCCTCCCTCCCGCCCACCTCGATGCGATCGGTGATTGACTTGCCCACGTGCTGGCGGGTGAAGTCGATCAGGCGCTGCTCCGGGATGCCCACCAGCAGGATGGGCTCATGGTGCTCGATGACCTCGGCGCCGGTGATCGTGCCCTGCAGGTCGATGCCGACCAGCACATCGACCGGCTTGCCCGAGTAGGCGGGTATCGGGGCGACATCCTGGGTGCGCAGCACGTAGCCCACGACGGCCCCGTTCCGGTAGACCGCCGCCGCGGGCGCGTCGCCCTCGACCGGGCCGAACCGGTCGGCATCGGGGAAAAACTGCCGGACCTTGGGGTAGCGGGCCTCGATCCCGGAAGCGGGGAGGGCCGCGAAGAGGCAGGACGGCAGGAGCATGAGCAGCAGGCCCCAAACGACGACGCCGCGATCGATGCGGCCCGGTTTTTCCCGGTCGGGCCAGTTCAGGTGCTCTGAAGACATTGCCGGCGGCTGGTGACAAGACCTTGCTGGACGTTGCCAGAGAACTGAAAAGCCGCGGACAACGGCTCCCCAGGGCCAGACTACCCTTTGCGCGCAAGCCTTCGCGCCCTCTACAAGTCTAGGCCGGGATCAGCGCCTCGGCGAGGCGGGAGACGGGCTGCGCGGTGGAGGGTCGGGGGGCGCGCCATCCGGATCGGGAATCCGAACCGGGCGCTACGCCCGGGATGGGCGGGGGCCGAAACGATGCGCGCCGGCGCGGCCAGCGGCGGACAGGTCTTCCCGTGGCGGCTCAGGCGGCCGGGTGTGTTTCGACAAAGTGCTTCAATACCAGCTTGAGCCGCAGGACCCGGTCCCGATCACCCCGGGACTCGGCCAGTTCGATGTCCTCGACGATGATGCGGCTGATCAGGGGCACGCCCTTCTCCGTATGCACGAGGTAGTTGCCCAGTTCCATCGCGACCATCTCCGGGACATGCTCGTGCGCCGCGATGGCGTCCACCTCCTCTTCGGTCAGGTCGCACAGTCCCAGGCAATCTTCAAAGGTCAGCATTGTCGTCTCCCCATCTGTCATTCCCGTCGGCGGAACGGGTGGGTGCGGCGTCATTGATGTCCGAGCCGCCAGTTAAAATCTAGGACGATTCGTGTGGGATAGGCAACTGGAGATCTTTGGATTTGACCCGGTAGCCGATAACTATTGCCGCAACATCCTTTCCGGGCGGGGCACGCTCGGTCGCCATTGCCATTGAGCCTCCGCACAGGCCTCAGCGGGAGGCGATGCCGTTCAGCAGGATATCCATCACCTGCGTCGAGTAACTCTCCGGATCATCGGCGTAGGCGACCCCGGACAGGGCCCGCATCACCGATCGGGACTGAAAGAAGTGGACATTGGCGGCAACCATCAGGCTCGCGACGAGGACCGGGTCCACGCCGCCGCGCAGCTCGCCGCGCGAGCGCCCCTCCCGGATAACCTCAACGAGCCGGTTGAAGCCGTCGCCCAGCACCCGCTCGGTGAGTTCCTGGCCGCGGTGCACGTCGCTCTCCAGCACTTCGCGGATAATCAGCCTCGAGACCCCCTCGTTGGCCAGGATGTTCTGCAGGTGATCCCGGGAGATGCCGCGCAGCCGGACCTCGAACCCGTCGCGCTCCCCGGCATAGTCGTCCAGCAGCGCCTCGAAGCGGGTCACGGCACTGCGCAGGACCGCCAGGTAGAGGGTGTCCTTGGAGCTGAAATGATGGAAGACGTTGGCCTTGGAAACCCCCGCCCGCTCCGCCACCTCGCGCACGGAAACGCCCGCAAAACCCTTGGCGGCGAAGAGTTCCGCGGCGGCGGCGAGGATGGTCTCGCGCCCGGCGGGCGATGGACTGGCGGCTGCGGACATCGGGCAACTCCACGGTGATGCCGGTGACGGACACCGCCATGATATCACCGCCCCGCGCCCCGCCAATGGCGGGGCGGCCGCATGAAACCTCAATACTGCGGCATGTAGAGGGGGTAGAGGACCGACTCCTCGCGCTGAATGCGCTCCACCAGAACCGCGCCCACCGCGTCGAGATCATTGCTGAACGCGGTGGCCAGCTCCCGGTCCACGCCGATGGCCTCGTACTTCCTCAGGAAGTTCATCGCCGTCCTGCCGATGCCGTCCATTTCGCGGCGGAAGCCGCGGATCAGGTCGTAGTTGACTTCGTCGCCGGCCAGGCAGCGCTCCAGATAGATATACAGGCGCACGTTTTCCGTCAGCAGGTGCCCCTGCAGCGCGACCCGGAACTCGTCCAGTCGCCTGGACACGGCACGATAGTCGCCGGCTGAAAACAGATCCCGGATGCCGCCGTGGATCTCCAACAGCTTGTGGTGGTCGTCGATGAGCTGACCGATGAGCTCCGGATGGTAGCGGATCTCGGTGCCCGGCGCCGTGGCGCCCGGCCCCACCGGCTCGGGCCCGGGAGCGGCCCCCTGCCCCGTTGTCTTCTGCTTCCGAAAAAAGCCGAACATCGCTGGTGCCCCCCCTGGATCGCCTCCGCGCGCGTACCCGGACCTGATAACACATGCCGCGAGTGTGGTTATTGATGGGCGTCACGGTTTCCGACATCACCCTCGGCGGGCCGCGCAGCGGCCTGCCGTATCCGGCTTCCCGCGGGGGACCGGGATGCGGGCGCGGCCCGGGGAAGGCCGCGCACTCCCGCGCGCCCCTCCCCGAGTCGCGCCGCTCCAGAGCGGAGAACCGGCTACCCGCCGCTCCGGACGAAGCGGTAGACGCCGTCGCCGCCTTCCTCCCGGGCCAGACGGCCCTCGGCGTGGAGGTAGTTGAGATGGGCGATGGCCTCGCCCATGGCGAACATGAGCTGGTGGAGGTCCAGCTGGCGCGGGAAGAGCCGCTCCAGCAGGCCACAGGCGCTCACCGGCTCGCCGCAGGCCGCCAGCACCTGCCCGAGGCGTTCGTCGTGGTGGGCGGCGTACTCGTCCAGGCGGGCGTGGAGGCCGCGAAACACGCGGCCGTGGGAAGGCAGCACGAGGGTCTCTCCGGGCAGATCACGGAACGACTCCAGGGAATCCATGAACTGCCGCAGGGGGTTGGCCTCCGGCTCGAAGTGCCAGACGCTCACATTGGTGGAGATGCGGGGCAGAACCTGGTCGCCGGAGATGAGCACCCCGAGTTCCGGGCTGTACAGCGTCAGGTGCTCCGGGGCATGGCCCCGGCAGACCCGCAGCAGCCACTCCCGCCCGTCGATCCCGATCCGATCGCCCGCCTGCAGCCGGATGTAGCCCCCGGGCAGCTCGCGCACCCCGCGGGCATAGGTGTTGCCCCGCGCGGCGAAGGCGGCCTCCCGCTCCGAATCCAGGCCGTGCCGGGCGAAAAAGCGCGCCAGCGCCGCCCGGTTGCCGGGCCCCAGGTCGCTGCGCGCCAGGCTGGCGGTCAGGTATTCGGCCTGGGACATGTACAGGGGCGCACCGAAGCGCTCGGTCAGCCAGCCGGCCTGCCCCACATGGTCCGGATGGAAATGGGTCACGATGACCCGCTTCAGCGGCCGCCCCTCCATCACCGTATCGAACAGCGCCTCCCAGTGGGCCGCCACCTCCCCGCCGCCGATGCCGGTATCGACCAGCGTCCACCCGTCGCCGTCGCGCAGCAGCCACAGGTTGATGTGGTCCAGCACGAAGGGAAGCGGCATGCGGACCCAGTACACTCCGGGAGCCACTTCCAGTACGCCGCCGTTCTCGGGCGTTGTCGCGAAGGGGTAATCGATGGACGGCATGACCCTGAATCCCTGCACCGCTGGATGGGTCAGGAACCATATCCGGGATTTACGTTTACGTAAAGAGGAAGTAGTCTTGTGGTAACCGCCTGCGGACCGGATGCGAACCGTGCGGCGACGGGCGGACAAAACAATGATTGTCGGGGTCAATCACAAAAATCATGGAAAAAAGCACCTACACCATCACCGAACTGGCCAGGGAGTTCGACGTCACCACCCGCGCCATCCGCTTCTACGAGGATCAGGGTCTTCTCACGCCGCTGCGCGAGGGTCGCCGCCGGGTGTACCGCAAACGGGACCGCGTGCGGCTGAAGCTCATACTGCGCGGCAAGCGCCTGGGCTTCAGCCTGGGTGAAATCAAGGAGCTGTTCGATCTCTACGACAACGCCCCGAGCGAAATACCGCAGTTGCTGCGCTTCATCAACATTCTCGGCGAGCGCAAGGATATCCTGGAGCAGCAGAAACAGGACATCGAGGTGGTGCTCCAGGAGATCACCGCCGTGGAGCGCCAGTGCCGTGATCTGCTCAGCGCAAAGGAGAAGGAGTCGGCCGCCCGCCCCCGCAAGGCCGCCAAGGCCTGAACCGCGCGGCCCGGCGGGCGGCGGCGACCGCTTCATGACCGCCGGCCTCGGCGCCTGCGGCCCGCTCCGACCCTGAAGTCCCCGCCAGACCCCGCCCGCCCCGCATCCCGCGCAATCGCAACGCCCGATCCGCCCCCCGGAATTCCCCCAGGCCCTATATTGACGTTTACGTAAACGTCATATAATTTTACCGGAAAGGTGGCGCCCCCACGCCCTCCCCATCGAGAAGAGAGAGAACCATGATCCAGTACCCCAGCCTCAACTTCGGCCTTGGCGAAACGGCGGACATGCTGCGTGACGCGGTGCAGTCCTTCGCCACCGAGGAGATCGCCCCGCGCGCGGCCGACATCGATCGCGCCAACGAGTTTCCCGCCGATCTCTGGCGCAAGCTCGGCGACATGGGCCTGCTGGGCGTGACCGTGGAGGAGGAGTACGGTGGCAGCGCCATGGGCTACCTGGCCCACATCGTCGCGATGGAGGAGATCAGCCGCGCCTCGGCCTCGGTGGGGCTGTCCTACGGCGCCCACTCCAACCTCTGCGTGAACCAGATCCGGCGCAACGGCAACCCGGCCCAGAAAGCCCGGTACCTGCCCGGGCTGGTCACCGGCGAGCACGTGGGCGCATTGGCCATGAGCGAGCCGGGCGCCGGATCGGACGTGGTGGGGATGCGCCTGCGGGCCGAGAGAAAGGGTGATCGCTTCGTGCTCAACGGCAACAAGATGTGGATCACCAACGGCCCCGACGCCGACGTGCTGGTGGTCTACGCCAAGACCGATCCCGAGGCCGGACCGCGGGGCATCACCGCGTTCCTGGTCGAAAAGGGGTTCCCGGGCTTCTCCACCGCGCAGAAGCTGGACAAGCTCGGCATGCGCGGCTCGAACACCTGCGAGCTGGTGTTCGAGGATTGCGAGGTCCCGGAGGAGAACATCCTCGGGGAGCTGAACAGGGGTGTGCGGGTCCTCATGTCGGGACTCGACTACGAACGGGCCGTGCTGGCGGGCGGTCCGCTCGGGATCATGCAGTCCTGCATGGACACGGTCCTGCCCTACCTGCACGAGCGGGAGCAGTTCGGCCAGGCCATCGGCACCTTCCAGCTGATGCAGGGCAAGCTCGCCGACATGTACACCACCCTGAACGCCTGCCGCGCCTACGTCTACGCCGTGGGCAACGCCTGCGACCGCGGCGAGACCACCCGCAAGGATGCCGCCGGGGCCATCCTCTACTCGGCCGAGAAGGCCACCTGGATGGCGCTGGAGGCAATCCAGTGCCTCGGCGGCAACGGCTATATCAACGAGTATCCCACCGGCCGCCTGCTGCGGGACGCCAAGCTCTACGAGATCGGCGCCGGCACCTCCGAGATCCGCCGCATGCTCATCGGCCGCGAACTGTTCAACGAAACGGCCTGAGGGATTTTCCCCGGTCGGGAGGTTAACGTGTAAAAAATCTCACCACGAAGGCACGAAGGACACGAAGGACACGAAGAAAAGAACCTGACAAACCGCAGATTGACGGTGATTTACGTTTATTGTGCCGACCTTGCCGGGAAGGCACTGCCGGAGGGGAACAACTCGCCGGCTCCAGCCGGTAACTCCGGCAAACAGCACTCGATGCCTGACCTGAAATCAACGTCAATCAACGCCAATCTGCGGTTGATAGTTTTTAAGTCTTTCTTCGTGTCCTTCGTGCCTTCGTGGTGAAAAGATTTAGAACCGGACAAGGAGCGGAATGATGCAGAACGACCCGGTGGTGATTGTCGGCTACGCCCGCACGCCGATGGGCGGTTTCCAGGGCGAGCTGACGCCGCTGGCGGCGCCCGATCTCGGGGCCGCGTCCATACGCGCCGCGGTGGAGCGCGCGGGAATCCAGCCCGGGGACGTGGACGAGGTGATCATGGGCTGCGTGCTGCCGGCCGGCATGGGCCAGGCGCCCGCGCGGCAGGCGAGCCTGGGGGCGGGGCTGCCGCTGGCCACCGGCTGCACCACGGTCAACAAGATGTGCGGCTCGGGGATGAAGTCGGCCATGCTGGCCCACGACCTGCTGCTGGTCGGCAGCTACTCGGTGGCGGTGGCCGGAGGCATGGAGAGCATGAGCAACGCCCCCTACCTGCTGCCGAAGGCGCGCGGCGGTCTG
>JAQVKR010000390.1 GCA_028694565.1 Gammaproteobacteria bacterium
CTGCGACGACTGCTTGGCGGAGATGCGCGACCCGCACGCCCGCCGCTATCGCTACCCCTTCATCAACTGCACCCAGTGCGGCCCCCGCTACACCATCATCGACCGCCTGCCCTACGACCGGCCCAACACCAGCATGGCCGGCTTTCCCCTCTGCCCCGGTTGCCGGGCCGAGTATGAGAATCCCCTCGACCGGCGCTTCCACGCCCAGCCGCTGGCCTGTGCCGCCTGCGGCCCGCGGCTGGAGTTCCGCCAACCCGGCGCGGTGCCGGCGACGGGCAACGAGCCGGCCCTGGCCGCCTGCGTGGCGGCGCTGCGGGCGGGCCGGGTGGTGGCGGCCAAGGGCATCGGCGGCTACCACCTGCTCTGCGACGCGGCGAACGCCGCCGCGGTGGAGCGGCTGCGGGCGAGCAAGCCGCGCCCCCACAAGCCGCTGGCGGTGCTGGTCCCCCAGGCGGGCGCCGACGGGCTCGCCGGGGTGCGCGCCGTGGCCGCGCCCGGGCCGGCGCACGCCGCCGCGCTGCTCGATCCCATGCGCCCCATCGTGCTGACGCCGGTGCGCGCCGATGCGCCGCTGGCGGCCGGCATCGCGCCCGGGCTCGGCGAGGTGGGGCTGATGCTGCCCTACAGCCCCCTCCACCACCTGCTGCTGGAGTCCTTCGGCGGGCCGCTGGTGGCCACCTCCGCCAATCTCAGCGGCGAGCCGGTGCTCACCGACGCCGAGGCGGTGGAGTCGCGCCTGGCGCGGGTGGCGGAGGGTTACCTGCACCACGACCGGCCCATCCGCCGGCCGGCGGACGACGCGGTCTACCGGGTCATCCGCGGCCGTCCCCGGCCCATCCGCCTGGGCCGCGGCGGGGCGCCGCTGGAGATCGAGCTGCGGCGGCCGGTCGCGCGGCCGCTGCTGGCGGTGGGGGCGCAGATGAAGAACACCGTCGCCCTGGCCTGGGGGCGGCGGGCGGTGGTCTCGCCCCATATCGGCGAGCTGGGCGCGCCGCGCAGCCAGGCGGTGTTCGAGCAGGTCATCGCCGACCTGCAGGCACTCTACGGCGTGCGGGCCGAGCGGGTGGCCTGTGACGCCCACCCCGACTACGGCGCCTCGCGCTGGGCGCGGGGCTGCGGCCTGCCGGTCATCCCGGTGTTCCACCACCACGCCCACGCCGCCGCCCTGGCCGGAGAGCACGGCCTGGACGAGGCGTTGCTGGTCTTCGCCTGGGACGGGACCGGCTACGGCGCCGACGGCACCCTCTGGGGCGGCGAGGCGCTGCTGGGCCGGCCCGGCGGCTGGAAGCGGGTGGGCGCCCTGCGCCCGTTCCGGCTGCCCGGGGGGGACAAGGCCGGACGCCAGCCCTGGCGCAGCGCCCTGGCGCTGGCCTGGGAGGCGGGCGCCGACTGGGATGCCGCCCCCGGCGACCGGACGTTGCTGCGGGCCGCCTGGGAGCGGGGCCTGAACACTCCGCTCTCCAGCGCCGCCGGACGGGTCTTCGACGCCGCCGCGGCCTGGGTGCTGGGCGTCCGCGAGGCGAGCTTCGAGGGCCAGGGCCCCATGTGGCTGGAGGCAGCCGCGACCGGCGTGCCGGCGGCCGCGGCGCCGGCACTGCCGGTAGCCCGGGACGAAGCCGGCCTGTGGCGCGGTGACTGGGCGCCGCTGGTGCCCTGGCTGCAGGACGCCGGGCTGCCGGCGCGGCTGCGCGCCGCCGGCTTCCACGCCGCGCTGGCCGGGGTCCTCCTGGACCAGGCCCGCGCCGTGCGCGATGATTGCGGCGTCACCCGGGTGGGCCTCACCGGCGGGGTGTTCCAGAACCGCCTGCTCACCGAGCTGGCGGCCGATCGGCTCGAGGCCGACGGCTTCCAAGTCCTTCTCCACGAGCGCGTCCCGGCCAACGACGCCGGCATCAGCTTCGGCCAGATCGTGGAAGCCGCGGCTGCGGATTGATTATTAACGCGAAGACGCGAAGACGCGAAAATGCGTGAATGCGTGAATGCGTGAATGCGTGAATGCGTGAATGCGTGAATGCGTGAATGCGTAGGGCCGGATTCATCCGGCCAGGCAGGGCACATCGCACATTGCCGAATCCGTTCTTGGCGTCTTCGCGTTTAAAACAACAGACCAAGGGAGCCGAACAATGGAATTCAGTCATATCTCCCTGGCCCACGGCAACGGCGGGCGGTTCATGCGCGAGCTGATCACCGAACTGTTCGCCCGCCACCTGGGCAACCCGTGGCTCGACACGGACGTGGACGCGGCGCGGGTGCCCGTCGGGGACCATGGCGAGATTGTGGTGACCACCGACGGCTTCACGGTGCAGCCGCTGGAGTTCCCGGGCGGCAACATCGGCAGCCTGGCGGTGCACGGCACGGTGAACGACTTGGCGGTGGCCGGCGCCCGGCCCCTCTACCTCACCCTCAACGCCTTCATCGAGGAGGGGCTGGAGCTGGCGCGGCTGGAGCGGTTCCTGGCGGCCATGTCGGCGGCGGCCACCGAGGCGGGCGTGCACATCGTGGCCGGCGACACCAAGGTGGTGCCGCGGGGGCAGGGCAGCGGCGTCTATTTCGCCACCACCGGCATCGGGGTGCGCGATCACGGGATCGAGCTGGGCATGGGCCGGATCATGCCCGGTGACCGGATTCTCGTGAGCGGCCCGGTGGGGGATCACGGCACCGCCGTGATGCTGGCCCGGGAGGAGTTCGGCCTGCGCGGGGATCTGGCCTCGGACGCCGCCTCGGTGCTGCCGGTGGCCCGGGCCCTGCTCGGCGTGCCGGGACTGCGTTTCATGCGCGACCCCACCCGCGGCGGCCTGGCCACGGTGGTGCACGAAATCGCCCACGCCACCGGCGCCACCGTGCGGCTGCAGGAGCCGGACATCCCGGTGCGCGATCCCGTGCGCTCGGTGTGCGAGATGCTCGGCTACGATCCCATGTATCTCGCCTGCGAGGGGCGGGTGGTGTCGGTGGTGGCGCCGGAGTCGGCGGACGCCGCCCTGGCGGCCATGCGCTCGGCCGGCTGCACCGAGGCCGCCCTTGTCGGCGAGGTGGCGGCGGGCCGCGCCCAGGCGGTGCTGGTCACCGAGCTCGGCGGCGAGCGCCTGCTGGAGGAGCTGGAGGACGACCCCCTGCCGCGCATCTGCTGAGCGTTTGGTTAATAGACAGGATTGACAGGATTCACGGGATTAAGCGGACCGGTTCCGTGACCGGGTGATACTCTGACGGAACACGGAACACGGAACACGGAACACGGAACACGGAACACGGAACACGGAACACGGAACACGGAACACGGAACACGGAACACGGAACACG
>JAQVKR010000391.1 GCA_028694565.1 Gammaproteobacteria bacterium
CTTCTGCGTTCTGCGTCCGGCGTTCAACGTTCAGCGTTCAGAGGCGGCGTGACCGCCGCCGGACGGGCAGACGCTCGTCCCTTCGCTCCGCAAGCCCGATCATAGGCTGGGAGGGCGAGTGTCTCCTAGGTGCGTGGCGTGGAGGTGATGGACATGCTTCAGGCGATGAACACCGGCCATGCCGGGTCCATGACCACCATCCACGCCAACACCCCCCGGGATGCCCTCTCCCGCCTGGAACTGCTGGCCGGTTTCGCTGGTTTCAGCGGCCGCGAGGATACCCTGCGCCAGTGGGTGGCCAGTGCCATCGACCTGGTGGTGCAGATCGGACGCCTGCCGGGCGGCGAGCGCAAGGTTCTCAGCATTGACGAGGTCACCGGCTACGCGGACGAGAAGATCATCCTGCAGGAGATCTTCCACTACGACCGGGGTGAGCGCCGCTTCCTCCGCAGCGCCGTCTTCTCAGTGAATGCCCGCAATGCCGAAGGTGGGGAACGACCCGTGACGGGACCGGCTAGGAGTCTACCCCATGCCCGTTGAGATCGTCCTGCTCATCACCGCCATGCTGGCCGCCGTCGCCGGGGCCATCCTGCTGTTCAGTTCCGGCAGTCGGGAGCGCTACCGGGCCCGCATGCTGCAGCGACTGCCCGGTCCGTCCGTCCGTGCGGAATTGCCCGAGCCACGACAGGTCACGCCGCCCCTGGAACAGTTTTTTGCCCGCATCATCGATCGGGCCGGATACGAAGCGGTCGCGTGGCACGGCTGGCTCGCGCTGGGGCTGCTGGGTGCCGGTGCGCTGGCGGGGCTGGAGATGGCGGGTCCCACCGGGCTGTTCCTCTTCCCGGCTGTTATCGCCCTGCTGCTGCTGCTGTGGCTGACGGCCCTGGGTGCCCGCCGCCGACGGCGGGTGGTGGATCAACTGCCCCTGTTTCTCGATCATGTCATCCGCGCGGTGCGGGCCGGCAACAGCGTGGAGCAGGGCCTGGCCGCTGCGGTTAACGAAAGCGATGGGCCTATCCGCGAGGTGTTTGAGCGTGTGGTGCGCCAGGTACAGCTGGGGGCGCACCTGGATGACGCAGTGGCACAGGCGGCCCTCACCTACCGCCTGCAGGAGCTGGAGTTGCTGCAGGCGGCCATCAGCGTCAACCTGCGTTACGGCGGTGCCATCCGCGATATCCTGGAGAACGTCATCAAGGCCCTGCGGGAACGGGATACCGCCCGGCGTGAGTTCCGGGCCATGACCGGCGAGACCCGCCTGAGCGCCTGGATCCTCGCCATCCTCCCCATTTCGCTGGCCATCTACATCGTCACCATGAACCCGGAGTACTTCATGCACATTTGGCGCGAGGAGACCGGACGTCTGGTGATGTTCTCCGGCGCCAGTCTGCAGCTGTTGGGGGTGTTTCTCATCTGGCGCATGCTGCGCTCCATTTGACTCAACCATTCCAGGCGCCCACAGGCCACGGAAGCGTTCAACAACGGCAAGTTCGCACATGACCAATCTGCCCGTCATCATCGGCCTCAGTGTCTCCCTGCTGGTCCTGGGGATTGGATTCCTGGCCAGCAACTGGATGGCTTCCAGGCGCCTCGCCCGCATCCATCGCCGTATCAGCGGTGAATGGAGCGGCACTGGGGAGGATCGCGTCATTTCTCCCCGCTTCGGCAGCTTTTTCGCGGGGCTGGAGCGGTTCCTGCCAGGGTTCCTGATCGATCACGAGGTACCGGTGCTCCTGGCCCGTGCCGGTTGGCGCGGCCCCCAGGCCCGGGGCCTGTTCCTCGGGCTGCAGCTGCTGCTGCCGGTGGCGGCCATCCTTCTGGCGCTGTTCCTGGCGCCCCACACCTGGCTCGCCGATCTGCCCCTCCAGTTGCCGCTGACCCTCTTCGTCGCAGCCACCGTCGGCTATCTGCTGCCGAAGACCCTCCTCCGCCTGCGCGCCACGGCGCGGCAGCAACAAATCGAGGCGGAGGTGCCGATCCTGGTGCACCTCCTGCGCACCCTGTTCGAGACCGGGCTGAGCCTGGAGCAGTCGCTGCTGGAGTCGTCCCAGACCAACCCCAGGGTGCTGCCGGTTCTGTCCGGGGAGATCGCCGCGGCGCTGCGCAACATCGGCGCCGGCATGGACCACGACGAGGCGCTGCGGGAGATGGCCGAGGATCTGCAGGTGCAGGATCTCACCGACCTGATGAAGATGCTGCGGCAGATGAACCGTTACGGCGGCAGCATACGCCAATCCCTGTCGGAATATGCGGAGCTTCTCGAGGACCGCCGCCGCACCAAACTGCAGGAGCGAATCTCCAAGATGTCGGCCAAGATGACCGTGGTCATGGTGCTGTGCATGTTTCCGGCCCTGCTCATCTTCATCGCTGGTCCGGCGGCCTTCGGCATCCTGCGGGCCCTGGGTGGATGAGCATGAACCGTACACTGGTTCCAGCCGTCCTGCTGTTGTTCCTGATCTCCGGGTCCGGCTGTGCCCTGCGCCAGGGCGCCACAGCGCGGGAGCAGGCCAACCCCACCGCCTCAGGCCAGGCCCCCCGGAGTGCCGAGGCCGGAGAGGATCAGGAACTGCACCTGAAGATGGTGCAGGAGATGCTGGACAAGCGGCTCTACCATGCCGCGCTGGCTCATCTTCAGGCGCTGGAGAGCAAGAAGGGTGAATTGACGGATAAAGGTCGCTATCTACGCGCCGAGGCCCTGCGGCGAATTCAGCGTCTCACCGAAGCGAGGGCACTCTACCGGAGCCTGCTGGACACGCCGCTGGCCGCCCTCGGCCACCACGGGTTGGGCCTCATCGCCGCCGAGAACAACGACGACCTGGAGGCGGCAGTCCTGCACTTTACCCGTGCAACCGAGCTACGCCCGGTGGATGCGCGCATCCGCAACGACCTGGGATATGCCCTGCTGCTGCAGGGGGCCTTCGATGAGGCGCGCTTCCAGCTCACCACCGCCCTCGAGCTCGGCGGCGACGAGAAGCGCACCCAGCGCAACCTGCTGCTGCTCCACCATGCCCGCGGTGAACCGGCTGAAGCACGGCGTCTGGCGGAGCATTTCGCCATCGAGCCGAACGAGGCCGAGCACCTGCGCACCCGTGGCCATCAGTTGCGGGAACACCTGCAACGGATGCAGGCTCGAAACCGGCCACCTCCGACCGAGCCGGATGATGCAGGCGCAGCAGCGTCCATGAGCCAGGAGACGACCGCCCCGGAAGTACCGGCCAGCAGCGTGAATCCGGCAGCGGGGATAGAAGCCGCCGACGCGGCAGGGGCCGCAGCCTTCGCCACCGAAACCGTGAACG
>JAQVKR010000392.1 GCA_028694565.1 Gammaproteobacteria bacterium
GAGAAGCCCAGCGAGATGAGCGGCCGCTCGCTGCTGGAGTTCGACTGAGGCGCCCATGAGCCCGGCCAGGAAGCGGCGCGGGACCGGGACGGGCCGCCGCTGGCGCCCGGCGCTGCTCTGCATCGGGATGTTGCTGGCCGGCGCGTCCGCCGCGTTCCCGCCGCCCGCCGCGGCCCAGGGCGGCGAGGCGGAGAAGTCCGCCCAGCTCGCGCAGGTGCGGGAGCGGATCGAGGCGCTGAAGCGGGAGCTCGAGGCGGATCGCGATCGGCACAGCGGCCTGCGCGCCGAGCTGGAGGAGAGTGAGCGGGCCATGGCCCGGGTCACCCGCCGCCTGGCGGCGCTGGAGGCGGAGCAGAGCGGCGCCCGTGAACGACTGGCCGCGCTCACCCGCTCGCGCGATGAACGGCGCGTCGAGCTGGCGCAGGAGCGGGAGGCCCTCGCCGGACTGCTGCGCTCCGGCCACCGGGCCGGACGGGCGGAGTACCTGAAGCTGCTGCTCAACCAGGAGGACCCCCAGCGCCTGGGCCGGATGCTGGTCTACTACGACTACCTGGGGCGGGCCCGGACGGCGCGGCTGGAGCGGCTGCGCCTGGCGCTGGAGGGGCTGGCCACGGCCGAATCCGAGGTGCGCGCCGCCGCGGATGGCCTCGACGCGGTGCGCGCGGAGGTGCGGCGGGAGCAGGCCGCCCTGGCCGGGCGGCAGCGGGAGCGGAGCCGGGTGCTGACGGCCCTGGGGCACGAGATCGGGGCCAAGGACCGGCAGCTGAAGACCCTGGTGGAGGACGAGGAGCGGCTGCAGCGGGTGTTGGCCACCCTGCGCCGGGCGCTGGCCGAACTGCCCGGGGACTACGATGCCGGGAAGCCGTTCCCGACCCAGCGCGGGCACCTCCCCTGGCCCGCCTCGGGAAGCGTCAAGGCGGTTTTCGGCGCCAGCCGGGGCGTGGGGGAGCTGAAGTGGAGCGGGATACTCATCGCGGCGCCCGAAGGGCGGGCGGTGCACGCGGTGCATCGCGGGCGGGTGGCCTTCGCCGACTGGCTGCGCGGATTCGGTCTGCTCATGATCGTGGATCACGGCGACGGCTACATGAGCCTCTACGGCCACAACCAGCACCTGCTCAAGGAGGTGGGGGAGTGGGTCGAGGCGGGCGAGGCGGTGGCCAGCGTCGGCGCCAGCGGCGGGCGGACGGCGGCCGGGCTCTACTTCGAGATCCGTCACAATGGCCGTCCCGTCGATCCGATTCGGTGGCTGGCGCGGCGCTGAGGTCCGGCCGCGGAACCGGTGGCCGGTCGCAACGGTCCAAGCGTTGTAACTATATGCCCGCAAGGGGTTTGACACTCCCCGAAGGCCTGTGGCAGCTTGCATCAGACGACGCGGCGTCCCGCCCGTAGGGGCCCGTTTCCAGGTGGCGCCGCAGAAGCAGCGGCGCACAAGTGCTCCACCCGTGATGAACGGAAGTGGGCACTGGAGTCATGGCACTTCCGGCAGCCTCCCGCTGAAAGCACCGTTATTCACGGAGCAGTACACTAGGAGCACTTGATGAAGTCGACTTCCCGCACCCTGGCGGTTCTCGTTCTGGGCCTGCTGCTGGGCGTGACCCTGGCCCCCAGCCACTATGTCTTTGCCGAGCACGAAGAAGCCCGGAGCCTGCCGCTGCCGCTCGACGAGCTGCGCACCTTCACCGAGGTATTCGCCAAGATCAAGAGCGACTACGTGGAGACGGTGGACGACAAGCAGCTCCTCGACTACGCCATCCAGGGCATGCTCTCGGGCCTCGACCCCCACTCCTCCTACCTCTCGCCCGAGGATTACGAAGACCTGCAGGTGGGCACCACCGGCGAGTTCGGCGGCCTCGGCATCGAGGTGGGGATGGAGAACGGCTTCGTCAAGGTCATCGCGCCCATCGACGATACCCCGGCCAGCCGCGCCGGCATCGAGGCCGGCGATCTGATCATCCGCCTCGACGACAAGCCGGTGAAAGGGCTCACGCTGGACGAGTGCGTGGCCATCATGCGCGGCAAGCCGGGCACCGACATCGTCCTCACCATCGTGCGCGAGGGAACGGAGAAACCGTTCCAGATCACCCTCAAGCGGGACATCATCCGGGTCAAGAGCGTCAAGAGCCGGATGCTGGAGGAGGGCTACGGCTACCTGCGCATCAGCCAGTTCCAGGCCCATACCGGCGACAACCTGATCGAGGCCATCGACGGGCTCAAGCGGGAGGCGGGCGGAGAGCTCAAGGGCGTGGTGCTGGATCTGCGCAACAACCCCGGCGGCGTGCTCAATGCCGCGGTCGCCGTCTCCGACGCCTTCCTCGAGCAGGGCACCATCGTCTACACCGAGGGCCGGGCCAGCGACTCCGAGCTGCGCTTCAATGCCCGTCCCCAGGATGTGCTCACGGGCGCGCCCATGGTGGTCCTGGTGAACGGCGGCTCCGCCTCGGCCTCGGAGATTGTCGCCGGCGCCCTGCAGGACCAGAAGCGGGCGGTGATCATGGGCACCAAGACCTTCGGCAAGGGCTCGGTGCAGACCATCCTGCCGCTGACCAACAACTCCGCGCTCAAGCTCACCACCGCCCGCTACTACACACCCAGCGGCCGCTCCATCCAGGCCGAGGGCATCACGCCGGACATCACCGTGGAGAACGTGAAGGTGGGCGACGTGGTCGACGATGGAGTGGCGCGGCTCAAGGAGGCGGATCTCACCCGCCACCTGGCCAACGGCGATGCAAGGCAGAAAGGCGGGGACGGCGCCGGCAAGCAGGACGCCGGGCCGGAGGGCGAGCCGGCCCCGGAGGCCGCGGGGGACCAGCTCTCCCTGGCAAGGACCGACTACCAGCTCTACGAGGCGCTGAACCTGCTCAAGGGGCTGAACATTCTCGAGCAGCGCCGCCGCTGAGGCGATGCCGCGGTGGCGCGGACCCGCCTGCTGCTGTGGCTGCTGCTGTCGCTGGTGCAGCCGGCGGCGGCCGGCGAGGCGCGCATCGCGCTCATCATCGACGATCTCGGCAACGACCTGGCCGCCGGCCTGCGGGCGGTGGCCCTGCCCGGTCCGGTGACCCTGGCGGTCCTGCCCCGGACGCCCCACGGGGCGCGCCTGGCCCGCGCGGCCCACGAGCGCGGCAAGGCGGTGATGCTGCACCTGCCGCTCGAGGCGCTGGGCGGCGCGCCGCTGGGCCCCGGCGGCATCGGCCTGCACATGGACCGGTTCCAGTTCCTGCGCACCCTGCGCGAGGATCTGGTCAGCGTGCCCCATGCCCGGGGCGTCAACAACCACATGAGATCGGAAGAGCGT
>JAQVKR010000393.1 GCA_028694565.1 Gammaproteobacteria bacterium
TGCTCTTCAGCCGCTCGCTGACCGCCGGGGATCTGCACTGGGTGGCGGGCGGACCGCCGCCGCTGCCCTGCGAGTGCACCGCCCGCGTCCGCTACCGGCAGACCGACCAGCCGTGCCGCATCGAGGTGGCCGGCGATCGGCTCCGGGTCGTGTTCCGACAGCCGCAGCGGGCGGTGACCCCGGGCCAGTCCGTGGTCTTCTACCAGGGCGAGGTCTGCCTGGGCGGGGGCATCATCGAGTCTTTCCAGCGCAACGAAACCGAGGTGGGCCCTTGAACGACCGATTGCGGGACATCACCCTGGCCCTGGCCGGGGTGTTCCAGGCCGCGCTCCTGGTGCAGCTCCAGGCGCGCGAGGGGCGCGTACCGGAGGTGCCCTACCGGGCCAGCATCGGCAGCCTCCTGCGCATCGACGCGCCGGACGTTCCCACGGTGTTCGACGGCGTCGCGGGCGTGCGCCTGGGGCTGGAGACCCTGGCCTCGCAGCTCGCCCAGAGCCCGCAGGATGCGGAGATCACCCGCTATGTGGTGAGCCTCATGTACCTGGAGCGGCGCCTGCGCCGCGACCGGGACATGCTCGCGACCCTGCGCGCCGGCATCGAGCGCGCCAGCACCCAGGCCGAAACCTTCGGCACCACCCACGCCAACGTCATCGCCAACCTGGGCGGCACCTACGGCGACACCCTGAGCCGCCTGCGCTTCCGGATCCTGGTCCGGGGCGAACCGGTCTACCTGGAAAACCCGGACAACGCCGCCCGGGTCCGGGCGCTCCTGCTGGCCGGCGTGCGGGCCGCCTTCCTGTGGCGCCAGCGTGGCGGCAGCCGCCTGCAGCTCTTCATCCAGCGCCGCCGCATCCTGGCCACGACCCGGGCGCTGCTGGCCGAGATTGGGGAACCCGTTCACTAAATCCCCCTCCGGTGCTTGCCGGCCCCCCCCGCCCCGGTCTAGAAACAATAATCATTATTAAAAAAACAACGCCATGACCTGCCGGAGGAAACCATCCATGAACACCCCTGCCCGCCGGTGGCTGCGCGCCCTGTGCCTGACGGCACTCGTCGCGGCGGCTCCCGCCCACGGCGCCGCGAGCAATGACCCCAACGTCCTGCACTGGGCCGGCTGCGGCATCACCAAGAAAGCCTTCATGGCGGAGCTGGCGGCCGCCTACGAGAAGAAGACCGGAATCCACGTGGCGCTCGAGGGCGGGGGGGCCACCCGCGGCATCCGCGACACCGCCGCCCTGGTGATGGACATGGGCGGCAGCTGCCGCATGAGCCTGCCCGAGACCGACAGCGCCGAGCTGCACGTGACCCTCCACCCGGTAGCCTGGGACGCCCTGGCGCTCATCGCCCATCCGGACAATCCGGTGGAGAATCTCAGCGCCGATCAGATCCGCGCCCTCTACACCGGCCGCGTCGTCAACTGGAAGGAACTGGGCGGCCCGGACGCGCCCATCCACCTCTACGTGCGCACCGGCAGGATCTCCGGGGTCGGCTACGCCATCCGCCAGTACCTGTTCGAGGACAGCCAGGTGGAGTTCGTCACCGATTACGTGGTGCCCTCCTCCGGCCCCCTGGAGCAGGCGGTGGAGAAAGACCCGCTGGCGGTGGGCATCACCGGGGTGAGCAGCGCCCGCAAGCGCGACGTGAAGCTGGTCTCCATCGACGGCCGATCGCCCACCTACGACAACGTCAGGAGCGGCGACTACGGCCTCTACCGCCCCCTCTACCTGGTGACCAGCCCGAGCCCCTCGCCGGAAGTGAAGGCGTTCGTCGCCTTCGCCATGTCCGAGGACGGGCGCCAGGTGCTCCGGGACAACGGCACGGTCCCCTACCGCGACGCCCCCAGCCTGCTCTCCAAGCTCCTCATCTACGGCTTCGGCGTGCGCTGAGCGGCGCGGCCATTCTACAATGGAGCGCCGCGGCGGCCGCCCCCGTGGGGCGGCCGCCGCGCTTCCGGGCCCCGCCCGAGAGCCAATCCACGACCCGACGCGACGATGGACCACCGGAACATCCAGCGCGGCGCCCTGCTGCTGGTGGGCGCCGCGCTCGCCTTCGCCTCCATGGGCGCGGTGATCAAGATCTCCACCGGCCGACTGCACTACACCCAGGTGGTCTTCTTCCGCAGCCTGTTCGGCCTGCTGGCCATGGCCCCGTGGATGCTGCGCCACGGCATCCGCGGCCTGGCCACGCCCCACCTCCGGCTCCACCTGGGGCGCGGCCTGAGCGGCGTGGCCGCCATGTTCTGCTTCTTCCACGCCATCGCCGAGCTGCGCCTCGGCGAAGCGGTGCTGCTCAACTACACCGCGCCGCTGTTCACCCCCCTCATCGCCTGGGTCTGGCTGCGGGAGCCGGCGACCCGGGGCATCCACATCGCGGTCGCCGCGGGCTTCGCCGGCATCCTGCTGATACTCAGGCCCGGCATCGGGGTGTTCCAGCCGGCGGCCCTGGCCGGCCTGGCCTCCGGGGTGCTGGCCGCGCTGGCCTTCGTCGGCATCCGCCGCATGGCGGGCATCGAGCCGCCCACCCGCATCGTCTTCTACTACAGCCTGCTCTCCACCGCGGTGGCGGCGCTGCCGCTGGCCTGGTACTGGCGCCACCCCGAACCCCGGGACTGGCTGCTGCTGATGGGGGTGGGCGGGCTCGCCACCATCGGCCAGCTGCTCCTCACCCGGGCCTACTCGCTGGCCCCGGTGGGCCGCATCGGCCCCTTCACCTACGCCGCGGTGGTCTTCGCCGCCCTCTACGGCTGGATGTTCTGGGACGAGGCCCTCGGCCCGGCGACCCTGGCCGGCATGGTGCTGGTGTGCCTGGCCGGCATCCTGGCCCTGCGGCGCAAGCGTCCGGCCTGAGGCGGCCTCGGGGGCCTTGGTGTATCATTACGGGCTTTCCGGCCCGGCCGTTCCGGCCCGGGCGTGTGGCGACCGATTCACGTGATCCAAGGAGTACCCATGGAACTCTCCACCCTGACCGCCGTGTCCCCCATCGACGGCCGCTACGGCAGCAAGACGGCGGAGCTGCGTCCCATCTTCAGCGAGTATGGCCTGATCCGCCACCGGGTCGGGGTCGAGGTCCGCTGGCTGGAACTGCTCGCCGGACTGGAGAGCGTTCCCGAGGTGCCCGGGCTGAGCGCCCACGCCCGCCAGCTGCTGGCGGAGCTGGCGGAGAATTTCACCGAGGAGGATGCGCGCCGGGTCAAGAACATCGAGCGCACCACCAACCACGACGTGAAGGCGGTGGAGTACCTGATCAAGGAGCACATCGCGGGCAACGCGGAGCTCGCGGCGGTGAGCGAGT
>JAQVKR010000394.1 GCA_028694565.1 Gammaproteobacteria bacterium
CGCACCAGGGCCAGGTAGCGCCGGCCGCTGAAACGGACAGGGGTGGTGTTCATGGGGCGCTCCGGCGGGCGTCGTCGGCCTCGATCAGGGAGACGAAGGCGTCCTCCATGGATGAACGATGGGCTCGATGGAATCGAGGCGGATGTCCTCCGCGGCGAGGCGTTCGCGGATGGCGGCGCTGGCCGGTTCCGCCTCGTCCACGCTGACATGCAGGGTGTCCCCGAACAGCGCCGCATCTCCCGCCTGGGGAAGGGACTCCAGGGCCTCGAGGGCGGCGTAGGGCCGCTCCACGCGCACCTCCAGCACCGTGCGCGTGACCGCCTCGCGCTTCAGGCGCGCCGGGGCGCCCTCGGCGATGAGGCGGCCGCGGTAGATGAGCGCCAGGGCGTCGCAGTACTCCGCCTCCTCCATGTAGTGGGTGGTGACGAAGACGGTGGTGCCGGCGCTGGCCATGCGGGCGATGAGATCCCAGAAGCGTCGGCGCGAGAGGGGATCCACGCCCGAGGTGGGCTCGTCCAGGAACAGCAGGGGCGGCTCATGGAGCACGGCGCAGCCCAGGGCCAGGCGCTGCTTCCAGCCGGCGGCCAGATCGCGGGTGAGGGCGCGGCGCTTGTCCGCCAGCCCCGCCATCTCCAGCACCCAGGCCCTGCGAGCGGCGCGCTTTGCCCGCGGGACATTGTAGAGACCGGCGAAGAAGTCGATGTTCTCCTCCACCCGCAGATCGTCGTAGAGGGAGAATTTCTGCGACATGTAGCCCACCCGGCGCTTGATGGCCTCGGGCTCGCGCAGCACATCGAAGCCGAGCACCCGGCCGCTGCCGCCGGAGGGCAGCAGCAGCCCGCAGAGCATGCGGATGGTGGTGGACTTGCCCGAGCCGTTGGGCCCCAGGAAGCCGAAGATGCTGCCGCGCGGCACCTCCAGGGAGATGTGATCGACGGCCACGAAGTCGCCGAACACCCGGGTGAGATCGCGCACCGTCACCGCCAGCTCATCACTCATGGCCGGCTCCGTCGGCCGCCTGGCCGCGATCCGCCAGGGCCAGCTCGCGGATGAACACGTCCTCCAGGGAGGCGGGGATGGGGCGTGCGGCGCGCAGCGCGATGCCCGCCCGCTCCAGCTCCGCGCGGGCGGCGGTCAGTGTCTCGGGAGTGTCGGCGAACAGGTGCAGATGCCCGCCGAACAGGCTCACGCGCCGCGACCCCAGCCGCTCCACCAGCAGCTCCCGGGCCTGCCGCGGGGCGTCGGTCTCCAGTTCCAGCAGCTCGCCGTCCAGCGTTTCCCTGAGCGCCTTCGGCGCGTCGCAGCGGATCAGCCGGCCCTGGTGCATGAGCCCGACCCGGCTGCAGCGTTCCGCCTCGTCCAGGTAGGCGGTGGAGACGAAGATGGTGACCCCTTCCTTCACCATGCTGTAGAGAATGCGCCAGAAGTCCCGCCGCGAGACCGGGTCCACACCGTTGGTGGGCTCGTCCAGGAACAGCACTTCGGGCTTGTGGATGAGGGCGCAGGCGAGGCCCAGCTTCTGCTTCATCCCCCCGGAGAGGTTGCGCGCCAGGCGCCGGCGGAACGGCGTGAGATTGCTGAACCCCAGCAGCCGCTCCTCCATCGCCAGCCGGGTCCGGCGGGGCACGCGGTAGAGATCGGCGTAGAAGCGCAGGTTCTCCTCCACGGTGAGGTCGGGGTAGAGGCCGAAGCGCTGGGACATGTAGCCGATGCGATCCTTGATGGCCTCCTCGCCCCCCGGCAGCGGCTGGCCGGCCACCCTGGCGCCGCCTTCGGTGGGTGCGAGGATGCCGGTCAGCATGCGCAGGGTGGTGGTCTTGCCGGCGCCGTCGGGTCCGACGAGACCGAACACCTCGCCCCGGGCGATGGAGAGATCGAGGCCCCTCACCGCCCACAGGGCATCGAAACTGCGGCCCAGGCCCCGGCACTGGATGGCCGGCTGATCGGCGGAATTCATGGCCGGCTCCGGGCGAGTCGTTCGAGAATGTCGGCGCGGGTCGCCACGGCCACCACTTCGGCGTCGAACTGGGTGCCCGCCGCGGCCCGGATGACCACCGCCGCCTCGGTCGGGGTGATGGCCATGCGGTAGGCGCGGTCGTTGGTGAGCGCGTCGAAGACATCGGCCACGGCGATGATGCGCGCGGGCAGGGGAATGGCGCTCCCCGTCAGGCCGAGGGGGTAGCCGCTTCCGTCGAGCCGTTCGTGGTGCGCGCGGACGATGGGCGCCAGGTGCCGCAGCTGCGGGCTGGCGGCGAGAATGTCGGCGCCCCGGTCCGGGTGCTGCAGCACAGCGGCCCATTCCGGTCCCTCCAGCTCGCCGGGCTTGGTTAGGATGCTGTCGGGGATGCCGAGCTTGCCGAGGTCGTGCAGCAGCGCGGCCTGGCGGATGGTCTCCACCTCCTCGGCGGGGCGCCCGAGCGCCTCGGCGAGGATGACCGCGTTGCGGGCGACCCGGCGGCCGTGGCCCGCGGAGTAGGCGTCCTTGAGACCGATGGCCTGGTTGAATGCCGACAGGATCGCCTCGTAGTGGCGCCGGCGCTCGCCCAGGAGCCGGGCCGCCAGGTCTCGGCTCCAGCCCAGCAGCAGGGACCAGAGCAGGGTGCTGCCGCCGATATAGAGGGCCAGCCGGAGCAGGACCGGGGGCAGGCCGAAGCGCTCCGGAAGCCCGAAGCGCAGCACCGCCAGCTCGCCGGCGCCGATGACCACCAGGCTGACCAGCAGGTATATCCCCAGGGCGGTCCGATGCTGGCGGGTCAGCCCCTGCAACAGCCGTCGATCACTGGCGACGGTGATCATCTCAGTTCACCACCGTCACCGGGTCCCCGGCGGCGCGGATGACCACGTCGGCGGGCATGCCGGGCTTGAGGATTCCCTCGGGATTCTCCACCCGCACATCCACGGCGAAAACCAGCTTCACCCGCTCCTCCTGGGTCTGGACATTTTTCGGGGTGAACTCGGCCTTCGAGGCCACGTAGGTGACCCGGCCGCTGAAGCGCCGGTCGGGGTGGGAGTCCACGGTCACTTCCGCATCGCTGCCGAGCCGGATTCGGCCGATGTGCGTCTCCGGGATGTAGACCCGCACCCAGGGGCTGGCGAGATCCCCCACCGTCAGGACCGGGCGGCCAACTGCCAGGGTCTCGCCCGGCTCGGCATGGCTGCGCAGCACCACGCCGTCGATGGGGCTGATCGCTTCCCGATCGGAGAGGCGCACCCGTGCCGCCAGCAGCGTTGCCGTCGCTTCCTCCAGGGCCGCCTGGGCCGCCGCGATCTGCTCCGGCCGGTA
>JAQVKR010000395.1 GCA_028694565.1 Gammaproteobacteria bacterium
TCCGCTCCGCGTAGGCGCGCACCGCCGCCTCCCCCTCCACCCCGAGCAGGAGCTTCCCCACCGCGGTCACATGCAGCGGGGCGCGGCTGCCCACCACCTGCTCCACCCGCATCATCCGGCTCGGCGTGAAGCGCTCCACGTAGACCACCTCGTCGCGATCCCGCAGGGTGAGGTTGACCGTCTCGCCGATCTCGTTGCGCAGCCACTCCATGATGGGCGGCGCCTCCCGGCGCACATCCAGGTGGGTGCCCACCTTGGCGGCCAGCTGCAGCAGCCGGATTCCGAGCCGGTAGTTGCCGGCGGCGCTGCGCTCCACGTAGCTGTTGGCGATGAGCGAGCCCAGGATCCGGAAGGCCGTGGATGGATGCAGGCCGGTATCGGCGGAGAGCACCTTCAGGCTCGCCTCCCCGCCCGCCCGGGCGATGGCGTCCAGCAGGGAGGCGGCGCGGTCGATGACTTGTATCGGAGAGGCAGGCTTCATTATTTCACCATGTGAAAACGATTGTGTATTGTGGAATTATAGGCGCCCCGCTATGGTTGGGCCAGAACATTTCTTATCCGCCATTACCGGCCAAACAGTGGGGAGACGAACATGAGCAGCGCCACCGTCATCAGCAAGGCCGCCGAACCCAACATCCCGGAATTCTGCTCGGGCATCGACCACTTCGGCCGTCCATGGCCCGATTTCGACCGCCTGGCCCGCACCGCCGCCATCCCCGAGGGGGCCACGGCGGTGGCCGACCCGGGCGCCCCGGAGTCGGTCTACCAGACCCAGCTGGTGGCCGACGCCCTGCGCTACCTGACCCTGCAGGTGACCGGCGCCAAGGCCTCCGGGCATCCGGGCGGCTTCGCCAGCAGCGCCGACGCCTATGCGGCCCTGGTGATGCTGGGCCACACCAATATCGTCACCGAGGTGGGCCACCACGCGCCGGGCTTCTACAGCGCCATGTTCCTCGATACCTCCCTGGAGGAGATGGGAATCCACACCGTGTCCGACCTGCGCGAACGCTTCCGCGAGCGCCACGGCCTGCTCGGCCACCTCTCCGGCGCGATCCCCGGCATCCTCGCGCCCGCCGGTCCGCTGGGCCAGGGCCAGCACTTCGCCATGGCCGGCGCCCTGCTCCACCCCGGTACCCTGTTCCCCTGCACCCTCGGCGACGGCGGCCTGGGCGAGCCCTATGTGCTCTCCTCCATGATGCACTTCAACACCGCCTATCCCCAGGCCACCAACTTCCTGCCGGTGCTGATCTGGAACGGCTACAGCCAGGAACATCACTCCATGGTCTCCAACCTCAGCAATGAGCAGATGGTGGCCTACTGGAAGGGGCACGGCTTCCAGGAGGTGGTGCTGGTGGACGCGAAGGCGTTCGACGATTCCGGCCAGGAAGGCCCCTATGTGGACAGCACCCACTTCTCCCATGCCGCGCGGCTGGCCTTCACCGGCGCGGTTCTGGCCGGCGTGGATCGTGCCGCCCGCTCGGCCCTGGGCGGACGCCTGACCGCCTTCGTGGTCAAGCAGCTCAAGGGTGCCGGCGTCCATACCGTGGGCTCCAAGTCCCACAACCTCTACCCGGCCGACACCCTGGACAAGCCCCACATGATCGAGGGGCTGAAGCGCCGCGCCCTGAGCCCGGAGGCCTGGGGAATCGTGCGCGAGAACTTCGTCCGCGCCGGCGGCGGACCCGCCGCGCGCACCGTGGTCACCGAGCAGGTGCTGGATCTGCCCGCCCTCGGAAAGCTGCCCTGCAGGGAGTTCTCCAGGGACGAGCAGGCCGTGCCCTCGACGGCCATGGGCGCCCTGGTGGCGGCCGTGGGCGGCGCCGATCCCCGCTTCGTGGTGACCAACGCCGACGGCAACGAGGCCTCCGGCATGAAGAACATCAACGAGGCGCTCAAGATTCGCCACCCCAACACCGACCCGCTCTACAACCAGGAGCCGGCCGGCCAGGTCTACGAACCGCTCAACGAGGATGCCTGCGCGGGCCTGGCCGCCGGCCTGTCCCTGTTCGGCTCGCGCGCCCTGTGGCTCTCCTACGAGAGCTTCGCCATCAACGGCTGGCCCATCGTGCAGACGGTCACCCAGGCCATGGCCGAGCTGCGCCGGCGCACCCCCTCGATGGTGTGCATGTTCACCGCCGGCGCCCTGGAGCAGGGCCGCAACGGCTGGACCCACCAGCGTCCGGAGATCGAGAACTACTTCGGCGCCATGATGCGCAACGGCAACGTCTACCCGCTGTTCCCCTGCGACGCCAACACCATCCAGGTGGCCTACGAGTGGGCCACCAACAGCTGGAACAAGGGCATGGTGATCATCGCCTCCAAGAGCCCGCTGCCGATCCACCTCACCCTGGAGGAAGCCCGCCGCGGGGTGGAGAGCGGCGCCGCCGTGCTCTACGAGAGCGCCGGCGGCGGGCGCGGAACCGTGGTCTTCGCCGTCACCGGCGACATGGTGCTGCTGCCCGTGTTCGAGGCCCGCGACCGCCTCGAGGCGGACGGCTACCGGGTGCGGATCGTGGCGGTCATCAACCCGCGCCGGCTCTACCGGCCCGCGGATGTGGCCTGGGACAGCGTCTCCGAGCCGGACAACGCCTTCATGGACGACGATCACTTCGCCGCCCTGTTCGACGGCGATGCCCTGCTGGCGGTCAGCGGCGGCCCGAGCGCCCCGCTGGAGCCGGTGCTGCTGCGCACCCGCGCCCCGCGCCGGGAGGTGTTCGCCTGGAAGCGCGGCGAGACCACCGCCTCCCCGGCGGAGCTCATGGAGCTCAACGGCATCACCGCCGGGACATTGAGCGGTCGGGTTCGCGATCTGCTGGGCTGACCGCCGATGGCCGCGACCAAGATCATAGTGCTGGACGACGATCCCACCGGGTCGCAGACGGTTCACGGCTGCCTGCTGCTCACCCGCTGGGACGAGACGACCCTGCGCGAGGCGATCCTGGACGAATCACCACTGTTCTTCGTCCTCACCAACACCCGCGGCATGGACGCCGCCCGGGCCGCGGCGGTCACCCGGGAAGTGTGCTGCAACCTGAGCCGGACGCTGGACGCTCTCGCCGCCCGGGGACACCCCGTCAACCCGATCCTGGTCAGCCGTTCCGACTCGACCCTGCGCGGCCACTATCCGGTGGAGACCGACGTGATCGCCGCGGAGCTGGGGCCCTTCGACGCCCACTTTCTGGTCCCCGCCTTCTTCGAGGCCGGACGCATCACCCGCGGCAGCGTCCACTACCTGGTGGTGGACGGGCGGGAGGTGCCGGTGCACGAGACGGAGTTCGCCCG
>JAQVKR010000396.1 GCA_028694565.1 Gammaproteobacteria bacterium
GATCACCACCTGCGCCTGCCCGGTGCCGCTGACCCGGGGCAGCGTGTCGAGCTGGAACGGCCCCGGCAGCACCTCGCCCTGGTACTGGCGGAGACCGCCCACATAGAGCTCCACCGCCGAGGGCAGGGCCGCCTCGCCGAAGAACTGGGGTAGTGGGTAGGTGATGAGTTCCGGCTGCAGGGCGAAACTGCGGCGCAGCTGCACGCCGCCGAGACGCGTCGCCCGGCTCCAGGAGAGGCTGCCGCCGATGAAGTCGCCCACGGTCAGCGCCAGCAGCCGGTGCTGGGAGGACCAGGTCCAGGCGCTGTCGAGCCGGACATAGTCGCGGTCCTCGTCGCCGCCGTAGCGGGAGATGCCGGTGGTGGTGAGCACGCCCTGGGGGCCGAACAGGCGCAGCTCGGTGGTCGCCGCCAGGCTGCGGGCGCCCGCACCGGTAGTGCCGTAGATATCGTAGTTGAGCAGTGCGCCGGGGCTCACCGTGGCCGGCCACAGCCGTGTCTCGGGGCCTCCCAGGGTCTGCAGCTGACGGTCGAGGCGCGCGGTCGCGGCGTCGAGATAAAGACGCTGGTTGGGCGCGTCGTAGCGGTAGGTCAGGCCGGGCAGCCCGGCGAGATCGAGGTAGCGGTCCGCCTGCAGGTCGTCGAGCCGCAGGCCGATCTCCTGCAGGTGCGCTGGCCAGAGGTGGAGATGGCCGTCGGCGGTCGCGGGCACCTCCACCAGCCGCCCCGTATTCACCCTGTTGAGGAAAATCTCCAGGTAGAGCGTATGGGCGGCGCCTGCCAGCCCCGGCCCCTGCAGCAGCACGGGGGCGGCGGACGGCGGCCGGCCGCCCGGCCCGGCCAGGGCTGCCGCTCCGGCCAGGGCCATCGCGATCAGCACCGCAGCGCTAGGGAGCAGGCCACTCCAGCGGCAGCGCGGAGAGCGCATGTCGGACGGTTTCGCCATTGATGCGGATCCGGATCTCCTTGGCGGCGGCCCACGTCCCGGCCTCCAGCTCCAGCGGCCAGCTGCGTTCGGTACCGGCCAGCACGTAACCGAGCAGGCCGGGCCGGGCGAACACCGTCTCTCCGGCGCCATCGAGAAGCCGCAGATCCGCCAGCTGGAGCCGCCGGGGGGTCGGATTCCGGGCCTGCAGGCGGACTGGGCCGGAGGGCGCCCGCTCCAGGGAGAGGCGGGCGGGCGCGGATGGCGCGGGGGCGATGTCGGGGGCGACGAACACCGGCACCGAGAAGCGCAGAACGAAGTTGAGGCCCGCGGGCGGTTCCGCCGGCTCGGTCACCGCCGGCGGCAGCTCGTCCACCAGCAGGCGGAAGCTCTGCTCGCGGCCTGCGGGCGCCGGGGACGCCCCGGCACGGGTGCGGATGATTCGCACCAGCTGCCGCTGGCCCGGAGCGATGCGCGTCATGGGTGGGCTGACGACAAGGCGGGTGCTGGGCGTCAGCCGATCATCGCCCGCCTCCTGGGTCCACTGGAAAAGCCGCAACTGGACGTCGATGGGCGTCGTACCGGTGTTGCTCAGCCACAGGCCCTGGACCCCTTGGCCCGCCGCGAACTCCACCCCCGCCGGCATCACGCTCAGGCCGGAGGCCCCGGCCGCCAGCGGCAGCACGGCCCACAGCAAACCGGCTGCCACCCGCCGGCACAACCGCAGCAACGATGCCCAACGGCGCTTCAATGGAACACCCCGGCCCCTGATCCACCCGCCACGTACGCCCCCTGCCCTCTTCCCGGCGCTGATGGGCAAAGGCTAGCACAGGTCCCACCCGCCGTCAGTGCCGGCCCGGGGCCGCCTGGCCGGCGCGACGGGCAGGTCTCGGCGCCGATCAGTAGGTGACCGTCACCGTCACCGTGTCGGAGTAGGTGAGCGCCGGGGGGGTGGCCTGGATAGGGACGGTGCCGTAGACCGTGTAGGTCTCCTCCGCGCCGGTGCCGGTGCCTGCCTGGGTGTCGGTGCCGATGGTATCACCCCAATGAGCACCACCGGCGGACTGGAGCAGGTCGTAGCTGACGTTGTTGGCCCCATTGACCATCTGCCGTGTGGTGGTGTCGCCGCCCGTACCCGGGTTGGCGCCGGCGTCGAGACCGATGTTGTAGGCGAGGGACTCGGTGCAGGTGACGTAGATGCTGGAGGTCGCCGTCACCACGCTGGTCAAGGGACCCGCGGTCCCGAACGCCATATCGGTGGCGGGCGTCGTGATCTCGCAGGCATCCTGAATGGTGATGGTGACATCGAATGTGTCGGTCACCGTCGCCGCCGTCGCGGGCAGCGGGAGTGTGCCGGCGATCAGCGCGGCGGCCAGCAGGGTCCGTCTATGCATGGTACTCATGGTCAGCTCCTTTCCCTGCCGCCGCCCCGGGCGAAGCGCTCCAGGACATCCGCAGGGCGTGAATTCGACGCGGCCTGAGCCATGGGGATTCTCTGTCCCCCACCGCCCGATTTTCCGCTTTCGTCCCTGAATCGGCCAATGTCGATGGTATTTATCATAATCAAGATAGATCAGTCCTGCGCCAATACCCACCAACTCCGTCACAAATTCTGCAATATGTTTTACAAGGCGGTTACAATTCGCACCCTCCCCCTTGACCATGATCACCGGGTACCGCCCCACCGCTTCGGCACGTCCCTGCCGGAGGGGGACGCCACCCTTCCTCCTTCACCCGACCCCCGGGTAAAACGATATCCTGTGCGCCTCGCCCCCAGCAACGCCTGCAAGGAGTCCCCCATGCCCACGCCCCCCGAAGCCCTGCTCCTCATCGCCCCCGGCTGCCCCCACTGCCCCGGCGTGCTGGCGCGGCTGTCGGAGCGGGTCAAGCAGGGGCGACTGGCGCGGCTGGAGGTGGTGAACGCCGCGCTGCTGCCGAAGCGGGCCGCGGAGCTCGGGGTCAGGAGCGTCCCATGGACCCGGATCGGACCCTTCGAGCTCCAGGGCAACCTGGCGGAGGGGGAGATCGACCGCTGGATCGACGCCGCAGCCGCGGACACCGGCATGGATCTCTACCTGGCCGAGCTGCTGGAGCAGGGCGGGCTGGCGCGGGCCGAGGCGCTGGTGCGCGCCGCGCCGGAGCACCTGCCGGCGGTGCTGGGGCTGCTGGAGGCGGCGGAGATCCCCTTCAACGTGCGCCTGGGCGCCAGCGCCCTGCTGGAGGGGCTGGCCGGCGGCGACGCGCTGCGCGCGCTGGTCCCGGAGCTGGTCCGGCTGGCCGGCCACGCCGAGCCGCGGGTGCGCGGCGACGCCTGCCACCTGCTGGGCCTGGCGGGCGATCCCACCGCCCGGCCGG
>JAQVKR010000397.1 GCA_028694565.1 Gammaproteobacteria bacterium
TCAAGAAGTTCGGCTCCGCCGGCAAGAAGACCGCCGTGGCCTCCACCATCAACGGCGACGCCAACGTCCCCTTCTACAAGGAGCTCGGCAACCAGGGCATCTCCGCCGAGGAGATCCCGGTGGTGGCCTTCTCCGTGGGCGAGGAGGAGCTCTCGGGCATCGACACCCGGCCGCTGGTGGGCCACCTCGCCGCCTGGAACTACTTCATGAGCGTCGATACGCCTGAGAACGACGCCTTCATCAAGCAGTGGCACACCTTCATCAAGAGCGACAAGCGCGTCACCAACGACCCCATGGAGGCCCACTACATCGGCTTCAACCTGTGGGTGAAGGCGGTGGAGAAGGCCGGCAGCACCGATACCGACAAGGTGGCCGAGGCCATCATCGGCCTGGAGACGCCCAACCTCACCGGCGGCAAGGCGGTGATGCTGAAGAACCACCACGTCACCAAGCCGGTGCTCATCGGCGAGATCCAGGATGACGGCCAGTTCGCGGTGGTCTGGGAGACCGACGCCGAGGTTCCCGGCGACGCCTGGTCCGACTTCCTGCCCGGCAGCAAGGACATCATCGCCGACTGGACGCCGCCCGTCTCCTGCGGCAACTACAACACCGTCACCAAGGAGTGCTCGGGCCAGAACTACTGATCCGGCGCCCTGCGGACGCCAGGGAGGGCGTCCGTTCCCTGTTCCGGCGCCGGTTGAGCGGTGGCCGGAGGATCCCTTTCCGGCGGTGATTCCCGCTGAAGTCATCGATAGCACACGGCACACAACGTCCATGGGTGGAAACAACGCAACGCGCTTACGGCCCGCCTGCATCCTGCTGCTGGTGCTGGCGTGCCTGGGGAGTCCCGCGCCGGGACTGGCGGAGGCCACCGCTGCCGCCGTGGCGGAAGCCGGGCCCCCGGCGCCGGGCCTGTCCGCGGCGGCGGCCGCCGATCCCGGCGCAATGGTTGCGCCGGGGACCCCGGCGGAGGATGGGCCGGTGCCGGAGCGCACCTTCGCCATGCTGGTCTCGGAGTTGGCCGGCGCCGGTTTCCGGGAGAAGGCGGCGCGGGTGGAGGAGATCGCCGCGAGCGGTCATCCCCGTGCCCGGATTCTGCTCGAGGCGTTCCTGGCGGGCGAGCTCTACCGGCGCAAGTCCGATGACCGGGTGGTGATCCCGGCTGCGGCCGGGGGCGACGGGCAGCCGGTGACCGATGCCATCGACGGCAGCGCACTCGGCAGCGTCGGCAAGGGCGATCTGCGCCGGGTCACCATCAACAACAGCCTGCGCGGCCAGCTGCGGGACGCCATCGCCCGCCTCAGTCTCCACGACCCGGAGAAAGAGGTGCGCCTGGCCGCCGTGCGGCAGATGCTCGACGGACTGGATGAGTCCTCCCTGGCCCTGTTGCGGGAGGCGGCGGCGCTGGAGACGGCCGCCGAGGTGCGCGCGGCCATGGAGGTGGCGCTGGCACTGGGCGCCCTGAATGGCGGCGAGCGGGAGACCCGCCTCAGCGCCCTCGGGGTGCTGGAAGGAAACCTGGAGCCGGCGGTGCGCAACCACCTGGCGGCGCTCACCGCGGTGCGGGACGACGGCGGCTTCGCCGAGCCCGACGAGAGCGTGCGCACGGCGGCGCGCAAGGTGCTCGCCGGCATCGACGCGCGGCTGGAGTTGTTCAGCCTGGCCGAGACCGCCTACTTCGGCATCAGCCTCGGCTCGGTGCTGCTGCTCTCGGCCATCGGCCTGGCCATCACCTTCGGCGTGATGGGGGTCATCAACATGGCCCACGGCGAGATGATGATGCTCGGCGCCTACACCACCTACGTGGTGCAGCTGCTGATGCCGGAGGCCATCGACTGGTCGCTGCTGGTGGCGGTGCCGGCGGCCTTCCTGGTGGCGGGGCTGGCGGGGGTGGCCATCGAGCGGGGCGTCATCCGCTTCCTCTACGGCCGGCCGCTGGAGACGCTGCTGGCCACCTTCGGCCTGAGCCTCGTCCTGCAACAGCTGGTGCGCACCGTCTTCTCGCCGTTGAACCGCTCGGTGGCCACGCCGGGCTGGATGAGCGGCTCGCTGGAGATCAACAGCGCCCTGTCGCTGACCTACAACCGCATGGCCATCATCGTCTTCAGCCTGATGGTGTTCGTGGCCCTCATCCTGGTGCTGAAGCGCACCAGCCTCGGGCTCAAGGTGCGGGCGGTGACCCAGAACCGGCCCATGGCGAAGGCCCTGGGCGTGCGCGCCGGCCGGGTGGACGCGCTCACCTTCGGCCTCGGCTCCGGGATCGCCGGGGTGGCCGGCGTGGCGCTCAGCCAGCTCACCAACGTGGGCCCCAATCTCGGCCAGGCCTACATCATCGACTCCTTCATGGTGGTGGTCTTCGGCGGGGTGGGGAACCTGCTCGGCACCCTGGTCGGCAGCCTCACCCTGGGCGTGGCCAACAAGTTCCTGGAGCCGGTCTCCGGGGCGGTGCTGGCCAAGATCCTGGTGCTGGTGTTCATCATCCTGTTCATCCAGAAGCGCCCCCGCGGACTCTTTCCGCAGAAGGGGCGGGCAGCGGAGGCCTGAGCCATGGCGCGCCTCTTTCCCAGCGCCCTGCGGGGCGACACCGGCGGCCAGGCGCTGCTGGCGGCGCTGGCCGTAACCGCCGCCGCGGTGGCGGTGCTCAACCTGGCGGTGCCGGCCTCCTCGGCGCTGCACGTATCGACCTTCACCGTCACCCTGCTGGGCAAGTACTTCACCTTCGCCCTGCTGGCCCTGGCGCTCGACCTGGTGTGGGGCTTCGCCGGCATCCTCAGCCTCGGCCACGGCGCCTTCTTCGCGCTGGGCGGCTACGCCATGGGCATGTACCTGATGCGCCAGATCGGCGAGCGGGGCGTCTACGGCAACCCGGAGCTGCCCGACTTCATGGTGTTTCTCAACTGGCAGGAGCTGCCCTGGTACTGGTCCGGCTTCGACCAGTTCTGGTTCGCCCTGGTGATGGTGGGGCTGGTGCCGGGCCTGCTGGCCTTCGTGTTCGGCTGGCTCGCCTTCCGCTCCCGGGTCTCCGGGGTCTACCTCTCCATCATCACCCAGGCGCTCACCTACGCCCTGATGCTCGCCTTCTTCCGCAACGAGATGGGCTTCGGCGGCAACAACGGACTGACCGACTTCAAGGACCTGCTCGGCTTCAGCCTGCAGGCGGACGCCACCCGCGTGGGGCTGTTCCTCGCCTCGGCCCTGGCCCTCGGCGGCGGCTACATTCTCTGCCGCGCCATCGTCGGCTCGCGCCTGGGGCGGGTCACGGTGGCGGTGC
>JAQVKR010000398.1 GCA_028694565.1 Gammaproteobacteria bacterium
CGCCCGGCAGCTTCGCCTGGCGCACGATCTGGGCCGCCAGCCGGTTGTGGGGCAGGCCCGAGCCGGAGAAGATGGGCAGCTTCTGGCCGCGCACCAGGGAGTTGAGGCCGTCGATGGTGGAGACGCCGGTCTGCATGAACTCCCGCGGGTAGGCCCGCGCGGTGGGGTTCACCGCCGCGCCGTTCACGTTGGCGTGGCGGCTGGAGACGATGGGCGGGCGGCCGTCGCGCGGCTGGCCCACGCCGTTGAAGACCCGGCCCAGGAGATCGGGGGCGAGGGCCACCTCGAAGGGGCGCTCCAGGAATCGCACCCAGGTGCTCTCCAGGTCGAGATCCTCGGTGCCCTCGAAAACCTGCACCATGACCACCTCGGTGGCGGTCTGGATGACCTGGCCGTTGCGGATGTTGCCGTGGCGGTCGCGCACCTGGACCCGGTCGCCGAGCGCCACGCCCGGGACGTTGGCCATGAACAGCAGCGCCCCGCGGGCGCTGGCGGCGGTACGGAACTCAATCTCCTTCATGACGGGCGTTCTCCCTCGGCCTGGGCGGCGGCGGGCGTGCACTCCACGCGCAGATTGTCGAACTGCTCCCGGATGACCTCGGCGAAGGCGCGGACCTCCTCCACCTGCTCGCTCGGGTACTGGCTCTTGAGACGCCGGGCCTGGGCCAGCAGGGGCAGATCCAGCAGCCGCTGCACGGGGATGCCGGCGTCCAGCAGCTCCTGCCCGCGGCGGTGGATGGACAGAACGAGCTCCAGCAGGGCGAACTGCTTGTCGGTGGAGCAGTAGCTGTCGGCCGGATCCAGCGCGCTCTGCTGCAGGACGCCCTCGCGCACCAGCGAGGAGGACTCCAGCGTCCAGCGCTGGGTCGAGGAGAGCGCCTCGGGCCCCACCAGGTTGACGATCTGGGCCAGCTCGTCGGCCTCGTTGAGCAGCCCCAGCGCCTTGGCGCGGTAGCGGTGCCAGCGCTTGTCCACCTCGGCGTGCCACCAGCGGGCGGCCACGTCCACCGAGTCGGAGAAGCTGTCCTTCCAGTCCACCGCCGGGTAGTGGCGGGCGTCGGCCAGCTCCTTGGAGAGCGCCCAGAAGGTCTGCACGATCTCCTTGGTGTGGCTGGTGACCGGCTCGGAGAAGTCGCCGCCGGGGGGCGAGACCGCGCCGATGACGGTCACCGAGCCGCGATCCCCGGCCAGGGTCTGCATGCGCCCGGCGCGCTCGTAGAAGGCCGCCAGCCGCGAGGCGAGATAGGCGGGGTAGCCCTCCTCCACCGGCATCTGCCCCAGGCGCCCGGCCACCTCGCGCAGGGCCTCGGCCCAGCGGCTGGTGGAGTCGGCCACCATCACCACGTCGAAGCCCTGGTCGCGGTAGTACTCGGCGATGGTCACCCCCACGTAGATGGAGGCCTCGCGGGCCACCACCGGCATGTTGGAGGTGTTGGCCACCAGCAGGGTGCGCTCCATCAGCGAGCGCCCGGTGTGGGGGTCGGTCAGCTCGGGGAAGGTCTCCAGCACCTCCACCAGCTCGTTGCCGCGCTCGCCGCAGCCCACGTAGATGACGATGTCGGCGTTGGCCCAGCGGGTGATCTGCTGCTGCACCATGGTCTTGCCGGCGCCGAAGGGGCCCGGCACCGCCCCCTTGCCGCCCTTGAGCAGGGGGAAGAAGGTGTCCAGGATGCGCTGCCCGGTCACCAGCGGCGCCACGGCGTGGTCGCGGCGGGCGTAGGGCCGGGCGGTGCGCACCGGCCAGCGGTGGAACAGGCGCAGCTTGTGCACCCGGCCGTCGGCCCCGCGCACCCGCGCCACCACGTCGTCCACCGTGTACTCGCCGGCCGGCGCCAGCTCCAGCAGCTCGCCCGACTGGTGCGGCGGGACCAATACGCGGTGGGTGATGGTGGCGGTCTCGGGGACGGTCCCGAGCACCGCTCCGCCGTGGATTTCCGCGCCCGGCTCCAGCACCTCGACAGGGGCGAAGGCCCAGCTGCGCTCCCGGTCCAGGGCCGGGATGGCGAGGCCGCGGGAGATATAGTCGCCGCTGGCCTCGAACACCTTCGCCAGGGGCCGCTGGACGCCGTCGAAGATCTGTCCCAGCAGCCCGGGCCCCAGCTCCACCGACAGGGGATGGCCGAGGCCGCTGGCCTCCTGGCCGGGCCTGACGCCCTCGGTGGACTCGTACACCTGCACCACGGCCCGCGGGCCGTCCAGGCCGATGACCTCGCCCACCAGTCCGATCTCGCCGATGCGCACCTGCTCGCCGCTGCGCACGCCGGGCAGCTCGACGGTGACGATGGGACCGTTGATGTCCAGTATCCTACCCATTGAAGAGCACTCCCATGGGGCCGGCGCCGGCGAACAGGCTCTCCATCACCTGCTCGTGGGTGGCCTCCCGCAGACGCTGGCAGCGGCCCTCGAAGGTGTTGTTGACCCGCATCCGGTCATCCGGGGTGCGGATGAGCGCGCCGCCCACGGCGGTCTCCAGCGCTTCGTCGGAGAGCGCCAGCTTGCGCCCCGGCGCGAGCTCCTGGGCGAATTCGTCCCAGAACTCCCGCAGCCATTCCAGGTCGTTGCGGCTGACCTGGATGACCAGCTCCCGCGCGTCGATGGCGTCGATGCCCTGCTTCAGCAGGGCCTTGAGCACCGGCAGGTAGCGATCGTTGTCGGCCACCAGGGCCTCGAGACGGTCGTTGAGACCGTCGAGCACCGACTGGGCCAGGGTCCAGCGCAGGTGGTCGATCTCCTCCTGCAGCTTCAGCTCGGCGGCCTGCACCCGGCGCCGGTAGGAGCGCTCCGCGTCGGACTTCGCCGCCAGCACCTCGCGCTCCTCGCGCAGGCGCAGGCGGGCGTTGGCGTCCTCCATCACGTGGTCGGCGCTGCGCCGGCCCCGCTCCAGGTATTCCTCGGCCAGTGTCCTGGCCCGCATAATCAACGCGGATTCCAGTTCGCCGACTCGTTCGGTTTCGCTCACGGTTGCTCCTCCAGTGCCGAGGGCCCGAGAATCCGCCGCACCAGGTCCTCCACCGGCGGATGGTAATCGGCCGGGGTGGCGAGCGGCGGCACCTCGCCCACGACGATGCGCCCGCCTTCGCTGCGCACCTGGGCCAGGACGGGGCCGTGGCTCCGGGCCAGCTGGTGCTCGAGCAGCACCAGCGCCTTTTCACGCCGGTTGACCAGACCCTCCGGGACCTTCTCCACCAGTTCGGGGGTGGCGTCCGGCCAGGTCTCGAAACCCAGCAGGGCGAAGCCGCGGGTGAGCGCGGCGCTGCCCATGGCGAT
>JAQVKR010000399.1 GCA_028694565.1 Gammaproteobacteria bacterium
GCGAGATCCTCCACGTTGCGGGTGACCACGTTGAAGCCGTTGGCGCGCATGTGCTCCACCCAGGCGCCGCAGCAGCCGCAGGTGGGGCTCTTGTAGACCAGCACGTCGGCCGCGGCGGCAAGGCCGTGGCCACCCAGCAGCAGGACCGTCAGCAGCCCGGTCAGTGTCTTTGCACCGTTCATATCCCACCCTCCTCCATCGTTACCCTTGCTCGCGCGCGGCCGCCGGGATCAGGCGCCGAGCCGGTCGCGCACCCGCTCCAGCCGGCCACGCACTTCGCCGGCCAGTTCGTCCACGCCCGGCCGCTCCACCAGGCCGAGCACCGCGGCCGGGTCCATGAAGCCCACCCGCACCTGGCCGTCCTCCTGTTCCTGGACCACCACGTTGCAGGGCAGCAGCAGGCCGATGTCGGGATCCGCCTCCAGCGCCCGGTTGGCCAGCGCCGGATTGCAGGCGCCGAGGATCCGGTAGGGGCGGCGCTCGACGCCGAGCTTGGCCTTCAGCGTGGCCCGGACATCGATCTCGGTGAGCACCCCGAACCCCTCCTCCTTGAGCGCCTCCACCACGCGGCCCTGCACGGCCTCGAGGGGGCCCGGAAGCGTCACATGGAATCCGTACATCGCAGATCCTCCGTTGCGTCGGTCATGGTCGCGGCGCCGCGGGCGCCACTCCTGCTCTGACCCCGCGGCGGCGACGATGTTCCACGTCGCCGGGATCCGGCTCAGGCCGCGGGGAGAAACTTCCGCCAGGGATAGTCCGGATCGCCCACCACCAGGAAGTGGGGATTGAGCAGGGACTCCTTGGTGTTGTAGCGCAGCGGCCGCAGGTCGGTGTCCACCAGGGCGCCGCCGGCCTCCTCCACCACGCACTGGGCGGCGGCGGTGTCCCACTCGGAGGTCAGCCCCAGCCGCGGATAGATATCCGCCCTGCCCTCGGCCACGAGGCAGGACTTCAGCGAGCTGCCCATGGAGATCACCTCGTGCTCGCCGATGGCCCGCAGGAAGTGCTGGAACGCCTCGCTGGGATGGGAGCGGCTGCCGACCACCACCGGCGGCCCTCCGCGGCGGGGCCGGGCATGGATGGGCGTCGGCTCGCCGCCGCCCTCGATCTTGAACGCTCCCTGGCCGCGGCAGGCGTAGTAGGTCAGGCCGCTGACCGGCGTGTAGACCACCCCGAGAACCGACCGGTGATCGTCGATCAGGGCGATATTCACGGTGAACTCGCCATTGCGCTTGATGAACTCCTTGGTGCCGTCCAGCGGGTCCACCAGCCAGTAGCGGCTCCAGGCCGCGCGCTCGGCGAACGGAACCGCGGCGGACTCCTCGGAGAGCACGGGCAGCTCCGGCGTCAACAGGCCGAGACCGGCCACGATGGCGTGATGGGCGGCCATGTCCGCCTCGGTGAGGGGGGAGCGATCATCCTTCTGCTGCACGTCGAGCTCACCGCTGCGATCGTAGACGGCGAGGATGCGGGCCCCGGCGTCACGGGCGAGCGAAACCACGGAGCCGAGCAGCTCGGCCCAATCGTCGGGGAGGGTGCGGTGTTCAGCCGCCATGATTGAGTTTCTCCTTGACCAGCAGGAGGGCCGCGATGCTGCGGGCCTCGGTGAAATCCTCGCGCATGAGCAGTTCGGCGGCCTGGCTCAGGCGCCAGGGCACCACCTCGATGGCCTCGGGCTCGTCGCCCGTGCAGCGCCGCTCATACAGCTCCCGGGCCAGCACCACGTCGGTACTGAATTCGAGATAGCCCGGGGCGACGGTGAACGAAGTGAGGTACTCGAGGGCCCGGGAGCCATAGCCCACCTCCTCCATCATTTCGCGGTTGGCGGCCTCGAGCGGGGACTCGCCCGGCTCCACCAGCCCCTTGGGAAAGCCCAGCTCATAGCGGTGCACGCCGGCGGCGTACTCCCGCACCAGCAGGAGATGGTCCGCATCCAGCATGGGCACCACCAGCACCGAACCCCGGCCGGCGCCCCGGAGCCGCTCGTAGCTCACCTCCGTCCCGTTGCTGAAACGGAGGTCGAGCTCCTCGACCTGGAACAGCCGGCTGCGGGCCACGATGCGGGATCCGAGTATCTGCGGCTTGTCGCGCATCCGCTCCTCGCTGGCGGCCGGTCGCCCCGGTCCGCTCCCGTGTGAAAACCAGAGGCGGCGATCTTACCCCGGCCGGGGCGGCGGAGGATACCGCCGCGCCCGACCCGGCCCGCGGCGGGCACCCGCCGCGGGTAAAGATATTGCAATGGACAGGATTCACAGGATTGAGGGGATTAACTGGTGGGTCTGCTCATAGGGTGTGCTGCAGATTCGGGCATCGGCACACCCGTTCCCAAGGCTGGCCCCGCACCTGTCTCAATCCTGTCAATCCTGTCTATTCAGAAACCTTTTTACCGCCCTTGCCCGGTCGCCACGGGCGGGTTACCGTAGCCGCCATGATCGACTGGAACCCCATCCACACCGTGCTCCTGGACATGGACGGCACGCTGCTCGACCTGCACTTCGACAACCACTTCTTTCTCGAGCACATGCCCCGGCGCTATGCCGAGCACACCGGCCTCTCCCTGGAGGAGGCGCGGGAGGCCCTGCTGGCCCGCTACCGCCAGGTGGAGGGCACCATGGACTGGTACTGCCTGGACTACTGGACCCGGGAGCTGGGCATGGATGTGGCGGTGCTGAAGCAGGAGGTGGAGCACCTGATCCGGGTCCACCCCCACGTGGAGGGCTTCCTGCGCGCGCTGCGCGCCAGCGGCCGCCGGACGGTGCTGGTGACCAACGCCCACACCAAGAGCCTCGCCCTGAAGATGGAGCGCACCCGCCTGGGAGAGGGTTTCGATCGCGTCGTCTGCGCCCACGACTTCGGCATGCCGAAGGAGAATCCCGACTTCTGGACCCACCTGCAGGCGGTGGAGCCCTTCGAGCCCGGGAGCTCGATGCTGGTGGACGACAGCCTGGCGGTGCTGCGCTCGGCGCGCCGCTACGGCATCGGCCAGCTGCTGGCGGTGCGGCGCCCCGACTCGCGCCAGCCTCTGCGGGAAATCACCGAGTTCGACGCCATCACCAGCTTCCGCGACATCATGCCCCCCAGCGCTTGAAGCGCTTCCGGCAGTAGGCGAGCAGCGCCTCGTAGCCGTCGAAAAAGAGCTCGAACCCCTCCTCCGCCGGCGCGTCGTACTCGCAGAAATCGTTGGAGTAGTCGCGGCAGATCTGCGGACGGCTGGCGTAGATGCCGCAGCGCCCGTCCGGCTCCAGGTGGGTGCAGGGGG
>JAQVKR010000400.1 GCA_028694565.1 Gammaproteobacteria bacterium
CGACTTCATCGTCAACTACGAGACCGAGCCGGGCTCCGGCATCGGCTTCCTCGCCGGTTGGCGCGGCACGGGCGGCGAGAAGTTCATGAAGGGCGAGCCCAACCCCGGCCAGTGGGAGATGTACGCCAAGAACAACTGCGTGTTCCACTACGAGCTGCCGCGCTCCTACCAGTACATGCGCAACTGGAACCGCGGCTACCTCGACTGGGCCCAGCAGCACCGCCTGACCCGCTACGCCGAGCCCATCAACGTGCACATCTACTCCGAGGTGCTGCAGAAGTTCCGCCTCGCCGCGCGCGGCAAGCTGCAGGGCAAGCAGCCCCCCGAGCGGCTGCGCAAGCGCATCGACACCCATTTCGATCCGCTGCCGTTCTATTTCGCGCCGCTGGAGACCCAGCTCACCGACCGCCACACCTACCCGTTGAGCGCGGTCACCCAGCGCCCCATGGCCATGTACCACTCCTGGGACTCCCAGAACGCCTGGCTGCGCCAGATCCACGCCCACAACCACCTCTACCTGCACCCCAGCGTGGGCCGGGCCAACGGCTTCGAGGACGGCGACTGGATCTGGGTGGAGTCCCAGTGGGGCAAGGTGCGCTGCATGTGCCGCTTCAGCGAGGCGGTGGAGCCGGGCACGGTGTGGACCTGGAACGCCATCGGCAAGGCCGCCGGCGCCTGGAACCTCGCGCCGAAGGCCAACGAATCGCGCAAGGGCTTCCTGCTCAACCACCTCATTTCCGAGGAGCTGCCCGCCAGCGCCGAGGGCGAGCACCTGTCCAACTCCGACCCGGTCACCGGGCAGGCGGGGTGGTACGACGTGCGCGTGCGCGTCTACAAGGCCGAGGCCGCCGAGCCCCGGGAGACCTTCCCCCAGTTCGAGGCCATGAAGCCCCTGCCGGGAACCCCGCGGCGGCTGCGCAAGTGGCTGGCCTACCGCGCCGGCACGGGCCTGTTCAAGAACCTGCTGAAAAAAGCGTGACGAGACGGATATGACCCAGCTCGCCCTGATTATCGACCTGAACGTGTGCGTCGGCTGCAGCGCCTGCGTGACCAGCTGCAAGGAGTGGAACACCTCCGGGCTGGCCGGGCCCATGACCGACCGCAACCCCTACGACGCCGAGCCCACCGGCACCTTCTTCAACCGGGTGCAGACCTTCGAGGTGGGCGCCTACCCGCATACCGAGACGGTGCATTTCCCGAAATCCTGCCTGCACTGCGAGGAGCCGCCATGCGTGCCGGTGTGCCCCACCGGGGCCAGCTACAAGCGGCCCGAGGACGGCATCGTGCTGGTGGACTACGACAAGTGCATCGGCTGCAAATACTGCTCCTGGGCCTGCCCCTACGGCGCCCGCGAAATCGACGAGCAGCAGAAGGTGATGAAGAAGTGCACCCTGTGCGTGGACCGCATCTACGACGAGTCGCTGCCGGAGCGCGAGCGCAAGCCCTCGTGCGTGCTCGCCTGCCCCACCAACGCGCGGCTGTTCGGCGACGTGCACGATCCGGAGTCCGAGGTCTCGGTGCTGATCCGCGAGGAGGGCGGCTACCAGCTGATGCCCGAGTGGGGCACCCAGCCGGCCAACCACTACCTGCCCCGGCGCAAGACCCGCCTGCGCATCCACGACGACGAGCTGGTGCGGGTCGACAACCCGCTCAAGAAGGAGGCCCCGCGGCCGCGCCCGGCGCTCGACGAACCGTCGCTGGACGACGTCACCAGCTGGTAGCCCGAAAAGTCACCGGTCGCCGGCGACCTCGGGCCCGGCACCGGTCGCTGGAAACCGGAAACTGGAGTTCACAATGCATCCCGCCTTTTCCGTCATTTTCCTGACCACCCTCATCGGCGTCGGCCAGGGCCTGTTCCTGGCGCTCTACAGCGGCCAGATCTACTCCGTGCTGGAGGTGCTTCCGCCCCAGGACGATCGCCTGTTCTACGGCCTGGGCAGCGCCCTGGCGCTGGCGTTCCTGGCCCTGGGACTGGTCGCCTCGGTGTTCCACCTGGGCCGGCCGGAGCGGGCCTGGCGCTCCGCCAGCCAGTGGCGCACCTCCTGGCTCTCGCGGGAGGTGATCGTGCTGCCCGCCTTCATGGGCCTCACCTTCCTCTACGGGGGGCTGCACTACCTGGGCTGGGATCCGGTGCTGGGCACCGTGGGCGAGGGCATCGCCATCCACCTGACGCTGATCGTCGGCGCGCTGGCCACGCTGGCCTGCTTCGCCCTGTTCCTCGCCACCGGCATGATCTACGCCTGCATCCGCTTCCTGCAGGAGTGGGCCACGCCGCTGACGGTGGTGAACTTCGTGCTGCTGGGCGGCGCCTCGGGCTTCACCGCCGCCGCCGCATTCGCCGCCTGGACCGCGCCGGCGCTCACCGCCTTCTTCGGCGGCTGGGCCATCATCCTCACCCTGCTGGCCCTGGCGACCCGCGGCACCACCCTCATCCGCAATGCCCGCATCAAGCACAAGTCCACCCCGCAGAGCGCCATCGGCGTGCGCCACGCCCGGATCCGGCAGACCGCCCAGGGCGCCATGGGCGGCTCCTTCAACACCCGGGAGTTCTTCCATGGCCGCACCGCCGCCTTCCTGCGCGCGGTGAAGTGGATCATGCTGGCGTTGGTCTTCGCCGTGCCGGTGGCGCTCCTGGCCCTCGGACTGACCGTGGCCTCCGGCACCACCCTGGTGCTGGCCCTGCTGATCCAGTACCTGGGCCTGCTGGCCGAGCGCTGGCTGTTCTTCGCCCAGGCCCGCCACCCGCAGAACATCTACTACCAGGCCGTGTGAGCGGCCCAGGGCGGGGGGGCGCGGCGCCTCCCCCCGTTCCGCTCCTCCCCGGGGGGAGGGCGGCACACCTGGATGGGGGCTCAGGTCCGATCGGCGCTCGCGCCGTTCAGCAGCGGCGCCACCTGCTCGTTGAAGGTGTCCCCGTCCAGCACGCCGCGGTGGGTGTAGCGCACCCGCCCCTCCCGGTCCACCACCACCGTGTAGGGGATGAAGCCGTCGTGATTGCCCCATTCGGCCAGCAGGGCGGGCGAGTCGGCCTCCTCCAGCACCAGCACGGGATAGTTGATGCCGAGGCTGCGCCGCACGTTGCCGAGCGGGCGCACGGCATCCACCCCCACCCCGATCACCACCAGCCCCTGGTCGGCGTAACGCGCCTGGAAGCGGACGAGGTCCGGGATCTCATGGATGCACGGCGGGCACCAGCTGGCCCAGAAATTCACCACCAGCACCGAGCCGCGCCACTCCTCGAGCCGGTGGTTGGCACCG
>JAQVKR010000401.1 GCA_028694565.1 Gammaproteobacteria bacterium
GGGTGTTGCGGATCATGGCGAACAGGCACTGCTCCCGGGGCTGGCCGTCGATGATCCAGTCGGCGTTGAAGATCTTGTGGCGGCAGTGCTCCGAGTTGGCCTGGGCGAACATCATCAGCTCCACGTCGCTCGGGTTGCGTCCGAGCTCGCGGAAGCTCTCCACCAGGTAGTCGATCTCGTCCTCCGCCAGCGCCAGGCCGAGCGCCCGGTTGGCCGCCACCAGCGCCTCGCGCCCACCCTCGAGCACATCCACGCAGGTGAGCGGGGCGGGTTCGGTGTGGCGGAACAGCACCTCGGCCTCGTCCAGGGACTCGAGCACCACTTCGGTCATGCGGTCGTGGATCAGCGCATGCACGCGCGCGGCCGCGCCGCTCTCCAGGGTGCCGGCCAGGTCCAGGTAGTAGGCGATGCCGCGCTCGATGCGGCGGATGTCCTTCAGGCCGCAGTTGCGGGCGATGTCGGTGGCCTTGGTGGACCAGGGAGAGAGGGTTCCCGGCCGGGGCACCACCAGGAACAGCCGGCCTTCCGGCTCGCCGGCCTCGGCGCGCGGTCCGTAGGTGAGCAGGCGGTCGAGCACCCCGCGCTCCGCCCCCGCCAGTGTCCGGTCGCAGTCGGCGAAGTGGATGTAGCGGGTCGTGACGGCACGGACCGCGGGAACCTGTTCACGCAAGGCGTCCAACAACCTCTCCAGGCGGAAGGGAGAGAGCGCGGGACTTCCGGGGAGCAGCAGCATGGGATTCTCTGGGACCTGACGATGATGGCAACGGGAAGGGTGAAATGATACTTCAAGCCACATCCTGCTGCACGCCGGCGGGGGTGCGCACATCCGGTCGGGCGGTTGACCGTGATGGGCGCGGCTTCCCGCAGTGCCGGCTCCCGGGTTCCGTCGAATCATCCCCGGTAACCGGTCAGGGCCGACCGGCGGCCGCCTGCCGCAACTCGGGCGCCGATGGATGTGGCAGCACCTGCCCGGGCTGACTGGCGCGCCGCTGAAGCTCCTGAACGAAACGCTCCGGTTCGAGCGCGGCGTAGGCCGTCCAGGCGGCAAGGCGATAATCGGTTTCCCGTGCCAACCGCTCCAGTGTGCGTTCCGCCAGTTCCGCCGCCATGACCTTCTCCTCACGGGCGTCACTGTGGCCATAACGCACCTGGGCGCGCTGCAGGCGCCACAGGCGCTGCGCCTCCTCCTCCACCTGCCGTGCGAGGTCGGTCTCGGCCCGCGCGATTTCCAGATTGCTTATGGCCTGCCGTGCCAGCTCCTGCAGTTTGAGCCGCAGTGCCCGCTGCTGGGCCTCGGCCTCGCGCAGCGCGGCCCGTGCCTGCTTCAGGGCTGCAGTTTCCCGGACGAACGTTCCCAACCGCTGCTGCACAACCACCCCCACCGTGAAATCGTTGGCGCGGGTTGCACGCAGAGCCTGGGGCAGGCTCCCGCCATCCTGCCCCAGCCAGTTGTAGTTGGCCACCAGGGAGACTTTCGGGAGGAACCCGCTGCGTGCGGCACTCACTCCCTCACGGGCGACTTCGACACGGGCCCGTGCCGCCGCCAGTGCCGGATGATGCTGAACCGCCACGCGCACCAGATCCTCGTCGAGCACCGGTGGCGCGGGCAGGTCACTGACCGCCTCGAGTCGTTCACCGGGAGCAAGATCCATCCCCAGGCTGCCCGCCAGCCGCGAGGACACACGCCCCAGCTCCCCCTCACGCTGCATCACCCGGGACTGGAACCCGGCCAGGTCCATCCGCACCCGGCCGGCATCCATGAGCGCGAAGTTACCCTCCTGGTAGCCGGTGCGGGTCAGCGCCTCCCGCTCCTCCTGCAGCAGCAGGCTCTCCCATGCGGAAGCAGTTGCGCGCTGGACCTTGCGCAGGGCGGCATACTCCGCCAGCGCCTGCAGAAACTCGTTGGCCCGCAGGTGTTCCAGATCCGCGCGGGCCGCTGTCAACTCGGCGCCGGCGGCGCGGTAACCCGCCACGTCCCGGCCGCCCGCATAGAGGTTGAGTTGTGCCGAGAGCGACGCGTAGCTGGTGTAGAAATCACCCTGCGCCTCGACAACGCTCGATCCGACCAGGGAGATGTTGTCCGCGGAGAGATTGCTGTAGTGGACCGCCTGCAGGGAAAGGTCGAGTTCGGGCAGGAAGGTGGCACCCGCACCCAGTCTTGCCGCTTCGGCCTTGTGCACGGCCTCGGCACCGGAGCGCAGGCGCGGGGATTCGCGCCGGATCCGCGCCAAGGTCTCGGCCAGGGTCAGCGGATGCGCCTGCCCCGGTGCGCCCCGTGCCATCCGGAGGGGTGGCGGCAGGCTGGGAGCCACGGGCGTCTGGCCGCGCTTGGCGTTCACTGCTGTCTGACCGGGCCTGGCGTCCCCTGGCGGTGTGGCGTGGGAAACGACCGTTGGCGGAGCGGCTCTGGCGCCGGCGGTGACAACCGGCTCAGGGACAGACGCCTCGAGCGGGGACGGAGACCTCGGCGACCTGTCGCCGGCAGGGGATGGCGCGACATAGACCGCCCGGTCCATCCACCCACCCGTCCAGGTGGCGGCGCCCACCGCGGCACTGAGGCCGGCCAGCGCAGCCGCCGCACCGATGAGCCAGGCCCCGTAGTTTCTCTTTCGATTCCCGGCAGCCGTAGTGCGCCCACCCCGGATGGAGGCGACCGCATGCCCCCCCTTTCCGATCGTAACGAACGCACAGACACCGCTGCCCGCCACCCTGCGGGATCGAATTCTTGCCCTGCAACTCATTCCTTGGCGTTCAGGACAGCGAGGGCCAGGCGGGAACCAGGGCGGCACCCAGTGCGGGGCTCATGGCACCAAGCGCGACATAGTCTGGAATCTGCTCCGGCAGGTCGGCGGAAAACCCGGCCAGCGTGTTCGCGGCCAAGGTACCGCCCGCGGCAAGTTGCACCTGTGCCCGCAGGGCTGCGGCCTGTGCCGGTCCGCTCACCTGGGCGGGGAGTTGTGCCTGGATCAGCTCCAGGCCGGGAGCATGGTGGGTGGTCATGGTAACGGTAGTGCTGCCGTCGGGATTGCTCACCTCTTCCCGTTCCGTGGTGGTCAGCGCGGCGCTCCCGGCGACCAGCTGCCCCAGGCTCACCGCACTGCCCATGATTCCGCCCATCGCCGACTCCGCACCACTGGTCACACCGAGCTCCAGGCGGCCCGGCAACAGGGCAGTCATGCCGGCGATAACGGCATCCACCCGCCCATCCGCCGTCATGGCGGCACTGCTGCTGGAGAGGACCAGCAGACCG
>JAQVKR010000402.1 GCA_028694565.1 Gammaproteobacteria bacterium
TGACACGATATGACCAAGGAGCAAGGAAGATGAAGGTTACCCTCACAACCCTGGCCGTGGCGCTCGCCCTGGCCGGCGGCCCCGCCATGGCCGCCCAGTGGCAGGCGCTGCCGGACACCGCGCCGGCCCCCGCCGACAATCCCACCACCGCCGAGAAGGTGGAACTCGGAAAGATGCTCTACTTCGACCCCCGCGTCTCCTCCACCGGCACCGTCTCCTGCTTCTCCTGCCACAACGTGATGGAGGGCGGCGACGACCACCGGCCCACCTCCGTCGGCGTGCATGGACAGCTGGGCGGACGCAACGCGCCGACCGTCTGGAACAGCGCCTTCCACTCCGCCCAGTTCTGGGACGGCCGCGCCGCGACCCTGGAGGACCAGGCCAAGGGTCCGGTGACCAACCCCGTCGAGATGGGTATGAGCGACCTGGACGCCGCGGTGAGCCGGCTTACCCGGATCAAGGGCTACAAGCCCTTCTTCGACGCCGCCTTCGGCCCGGGCGACAACATCAACGCCGACAACATGGCCAAGGCCATCGCCGCCTACGAGCGCACCCAGATCACCCCCGACAGCCCCTATGACCGCTACGTGAAGGGCGACCGGCAGGCACTCAGCGCCCAGCAGGTGCGGGGCATGGAGACCTTCGACAGGATCGGCTGCACCAGCTGCCATTCCGGCGCCAACTTCGACGGCCCGGCACTTCCCGCCGGGCAGCCGTTCCTGATGAAGTTCCCCACCTTCCCCGGCAGCAGCTACGACGCCGAGTACAAGCTCACGGAAGACCCGGGGCGCTACGCCAGCACCGGGAACGATGCCGACAGGCACATGTGGCGGGTGCCCACGCTGCGCAACCTCACCTACACGGCGCCGTACTTCCACAACGGTTCGGTGAAGAGCCTGCCCGAGGCGGTCAAGGTGATGGCCAAGACCCAGCTGAACAAGGATCTCGGCGACGCCGACACGGCGGACATCGTGGCCTTCCTGGAGGGGCTCACCGGCAAGTTCCCGGACCAGGCCATGCCGCACCTGCCGCCCACGCCGGGAGACCTGCTGGAGTAACCGGGCAGGTGGTTTTCGCACTGGCATGAAAAAGGCCGGCCGGGGTCACCCCCGGCCGGCCTTTTTGCGCGAGTGCGCCGCGGCCGCCTACAGGGCGTCGGCGTTCTCGGCCAGGTAGTCGGCCACGCCGTCGGGGGTGGCCGTCATGCCCTTGGAGCCCTTCTGCCAGCCGGCGGGGCAGACCTCGCCGTGCTCCTCGACGAACTGCAGGGCGTCGACCATGCGCAGCATCTCGTCCACGTTGCGGCCGAGCGGCAGATCGTTCACCACCTGGTGGCGCACCATGCCCTCCTTGTCGATGAGGAAGGAGCCGCGGAAGGCCACCGCGCCGTCGGGGGTCTCCACGTCGAAGGCCTTGCAGATGCCGTGGGTCATGTCGGCCACCAGGGTGTAGCCCACCGGGCCGATGCCGCCCTGGTTCACCGGGGTGTTGCGCCAGGCGTTGTGGGTGAAGTGGGAGTCGATGGAGACGCCGATCACCTCCACGTTGCGATCCTTGAACTCCTGCAGCCGGTGATCGAAGGCGATGAGCTCCGACGGGCACACGAAGGTGAAGTCCAGGGGATAGAAGAAGACCACGGCGTACTTGCCCTTGGTGGCTTCGGCGAAGTTGTACTTGTCCACGATGCTGCCGTCACCGAGGACGGCGGGGGCGGTGAAATCAGGGGCCTGGCGGCCGACGAGAACTCCCACGTTGATAACCTCCGTTGCATTCGTTGCGGGTGGAACCGGGATTTCCCGGCAATTCCCCGCGGATTCCGTCGGGTGTTGCCGGAAATGTCATTTAGACAGAGTCCAGATTCGGGCGGCATCCTACCCGGTCTCCCATACCGGATCAATGCACTGCACCAAATTGGGGTATATCCTCCCCGTTCGAGGGCGGCCCGGCCCGGTTGCGGTTACAATGCGCCCCTTCCACGTTCCCATCACCCGGCCCGACCCATGCATACTGCTGACCTGGAACTGTTCGCCACCGTGCCCCGGGGCCTGGAGCCCCTGCTGGCGGAGGAACTGCGCGGGCTGGGTGCCGAGGCGGTGCAGCCGGGGCACGCCGGGGTGGGCTTCCGTGGCGGGATCGAGCTGGCCTACCGGGTGTGCCTGTGGTCGCGCCTGGCAAGCCGGGTGCTGCTCCTGCTGGGGGCGTTCCCGGCCCCGGACCCCGACCGCCTCTACGCCGGGGTGCGGAAGATCGACTGGTCGGCCCACCTGGATCCGGAGGGGACCCTGGCGGTGGATTTCACCACCGCCGCATCCGCCATCTCCCACAGCCACTTCGCCGCGCTGAAGGTCAAGGACGCCATCGTGGACCAGTTCCGGGCGGTCGCCGGGGTGCGCCCGTCGGTGGATATCGCGCACCCGGATGTGCGCATCAACGGCTACCTGTTCCGTGATCGCCTGCGGCTCAGCCTCGATCTCTCCGGCGAGAGCCTGCACCGGCGCGGCTACCGCGCCGGCGGCCTGCAGGCGCCCCTGAAGGAGAACCTGGCCGCGGCGCTGCTGCTGCTGGCCGGCTGGCCGGAACGGGCCGCGGCGGGGGCGTCCTTTTTCGATCCCATGTGCGGCTCCGGGACCCTGCCCATCGAGGCGGCCCTGATGGCGGCCGACTGCGCCCCGGGCCTCACCCGCGGCTACTTCGGCTTCCTCGGCTGGCGCGGCCACGCGGCCGCGGCCTGGGAGTCGCTGCGGGCGGAGGCGGAAGCGCGCCGCGACGCCGGGCTGGAGCGCCTGCCCTCCATCACCGGCGCCGATGCCGATCCCGCCGCCGTGGCCCAGGCCCTGGAGAACGCCGCCGGCGCCGGCCTGGCCGGGCGCATCGAGTTCCTGCACCGGCCGCTGGCCCGGACCGAACCGCCGCCCGGCGACCCCGGCCTGGTGCTGGTAAACCCGCCCTACGGCGAGCGGCTCGGGGCGGAGGCGGGCCTGGCGCACCTCTACGGCGAACTGGGGCGGGTGCTGAAGACCCGCTTCGGGGGCTGGCGCGCCGGTGTCTTCACCGGCAATCCCGCGCTGGTCCATCGCCTGCGCCTCGACCCCGAGTCCACCCGTGACCTGAACAACGGCGCCATACCCTGCCGGCTGTTCCTCTACCAGCTGCCGGAACCCGCCGCCGCCGCGCCGCCGCCCCCCCTGCCGCCGCCGGGCCCCCTCACGCCGGGAGCCGAGATGCCGGCCAACCCGCTGCC
>JAQVKR010000403.1 GCA_028694565.1 Gammaproteobacteria bacterium
CTGCTCCAGCTTCAGCCGCTCGTGGCTGGCCCCGGCCGGGCCATAGCTGACCTCGCCGTCGGCCAGGGCCCGCCAGCGCGGGATCGCCCCCGCGTTCATATCCAGACGATTGACGGTGCTGGCGAGCAGCGCCAGGGGCTCATCGCGGGTGTCCAGCCACCACAGCTCGTAAGGGTCTCCGGGAGGGAACGGCACGTCGAGCGAGGGCAGGATGCGGAGCAACTCCGCGCTCGCCGCCTCCATCTCCGTACGGCTCAGCATCGGGTTGCGCGGCAGGAAAGCGATGCCCTCGCCGGCCGACCAGACGGCATAGAGGGCGTAGCTGCCCCCGCCCCGGGCCCCCGCATTGAGGCTGCCCCAGCGGTTCTGGGACCACTCGCCCAGCACCTGGATCTGCCAGTTGACGCCGTCGTAGCTCAATGCCCGCGCGGCTTCGTCCCGGGCCACCTGGATGGTGCTGCGCAGGGGGCAGAGGCGCCGGATCGAGTAGCAGCTGATTCCGCTCACGCCAGCTCCCGGAGCCGGCGGGTCAGCCGCTCGATGAGGTCCGTGCAGAGATCCTGGAACTCGGGGTCCAGCGCGTCGTGGATAAACTCGAGTTCGTCCAGGACCGTTTCGGCCTGCCGCCGGGTCCGGATCCGGTCGAATTCGCGGGAAACCTGTTCGAGATAGCGATACGGTTCCATGGCTCGATCCGGGCAGCGCTCCGGGGTTCCGGGGCCTGGAATCTATTTAGCCCAGTCAGGAAGCGATGAAAAGCCCCCGGGGCGGACGGGCGCGCCCGCGCCGTCAGTGCACCCGGAAGGCGCCGTGGCAGGCCACGCAGGCCCCGGTCACCGCGGCCAGGGCGCGGTAGGCCGGCAGGGGATCGCCCTCCTGGGCCACGCGGGCGAAGCGGCTGGCTGCGTGGTGCATGTCCGTCCCGAGCGCCTGCATCCGTTCCGGCATGTAGGGCGCCATGTGCGCCGCCCCGTGGGCGTCCAGGGAGCTCATGCCCAGCCGCTGCTCGGCCAGATCCGCGGCCTGATCCATCCGTCCCGCGGCCAGGTGCTCCAGAATCCCGTTGATGGATTCCAGGTGGTCGCGCATGTTGGCGAGCAGGTGCTCGCGCATCATCGGCGGCAGCTCGACCTGTTCCCGTTCCGCCGCGGCGACCGGGATCGTCAGCACGCTCAGCAGCAGCAGCAGGGCTCTGTTCATCGGGGCTCGCTCCATGGATGGCCGTCAGGCCCGGGTCGATCGGTGTTTATCCAGGTACTCCCGCAGGGCGACGGCGTTGTTGTGCCGCTCATCCCTCGCGGCGAAGAGCAGGGTCGCCGTTTCGCCGCCGAGCGCCTGCCGCAGCTCGGCCACGGCGGCGGGATTCGCGTCCAGCTCCGCGAAGTAGCGCTCGCGGAACCCATCCCACTTCCCCGGCTCGTGACCGAACCACCGGCGCAGCCCGTCGGACGGAGCCACCGCCTTCACCCAGTGGTCCACGCCCGCTTTCGACTTCGCCACCCCGCGCGGCCAGAGGCGATCCACCAGGATCCTTACCCCGTCGGCCCGGGAGGGCGGTTCGTAGACGCGCCTGACATGGATCCCCATCGCACCGCTTCCGCTGCAGACCTTACATGGCATTTGACACCGAGACGCCCAGTTGTTCCCGGATCCGCTCGATCTGGCGCCGGTGGATACGGTGGTGCAGCGCCGCCAGGCAGTGCCAGCCATGGGCGTCCAGCGGTCCGAACCAGGGATGGGGATGGGTGCCGCGGCCGGCGGACCGCGGGATGCGCCTGGCCGTCTGCAGGTAGCGCTCGACGGAGGCCTCGTAGGAGCCCAGCACCTCGACCATGGCGTCCGGATCGGGCTTGACGTCCTCGATGCGGACCTCGCCCGGCACCCCCTCGCCCGCGCACAGAGCGGCGATGATCCGCGCGATGCCATTGTTCACGCGCCGCAGGTGGTCCAGCACCATGTAGAGCGACCAGTTCCGGCTGCTGTCCTCCATGCCGGGGACGCGGCGGATCAGCGCCGGCTCCCCGGCCAGCGGCAGCGGCGTGGAGCGGGCCATCTCGAACACCCGGCGCCCCTCGTCGAAGAACAGCCGCGTGGCCCGGGCATCGGAGAGGGCCAGCCGCAGCAACCGGAGTCCGGCCCGCGACAGCGCCAGCTCCAGGGGCGGCAGCCCGGCGCCGGGGCGCTGCAGCTGCGGTTCGGTCGGTTTCATCGTGGCTCGCTCTCCTGTCCGCGGACTTCCCTGGGCGACAGTGTAACCCGCGGGGCCGGGCGCGTTGAGGGTTTGGTCCAGGATCCGATGGAGCATCCATAACGCGGATAGCGATGTGCGAACTTGGCGCATTCTCCCGTCCGCCTTGCCCCACCCCCGCGCCAGCGGGCGTCGGCAAAACAATGCCTTGCCCCACGTTCCTCCGCCCCAACTATCGGACCGCTCCCCGCCATGCACCGCCGGATGGTCTAGTGTCCTCAGAACCCACCCCCGGCAAAAAAGGAGAGACCGCCATGGATGCCGTCACCAGGAACATCGCTGAACTCCGAAGCTTCATCGACCAGCTCGAACTGGCCGAGCCGACCCCTGATCTGGCCCGCCTGATCCCCGCCGCCCCGTTGCTGGTGGACACCGAGAAGGCCGGCTACGTGGATGACGGAAGCATGGTCTCCTTCGTGGCCGGTCTGAGCGCCACCCACAAGAGCGACGTGCTCAACTCCACCCTGCTGGCCCAGCTCGCCGCCAACAAGCAGTTCGACCGTGAGGAGAAGACCGAGGAGTGGTACGACTTCTACCGCAACGTGCTGGAGAACGTGGGCTGGGTCATCCAGTCCTTCGACTTCACCCGTTTCGAGTCGGCCGGCGCCACGTTCTCGGTCGACGAGGTGGTGGTCAAGATCCTGGCCGCCATCGCCACCCAGAACGACATCGCGGTGGTGACTGAAACACTGGAAGCGATGAAGGCGCTCACGGACGACGACGGCCGGGTGGTGCTCTTCAACCGGGAAAGCCACTCCCTGCAGAAGGGCAACTTCCAGATCGGCGTGTGCAGCGAATCGGACGGCGTGGTGGTGATGAAGATCGGCACCTTCTACTTCAGCACCACCCAGGAGGTGACCCGCCTGCTGTGGATGCAGTTCTCCAGCTCCGAGAGCGGCTTCTACCAGGGCGCCCAGACCGTCAACCTGAACGAGGAGGTCTACGCCCAGGTGCGCCAGCAGGTGATCGACAAGCTGGGCGACAAAGCGCGC
>JAQVKR010000404.1 GCA_028694565.1 Gammaproteobacteria bacterium
CCCGCTCGTCTGCTGCAAGACGGGGATCGGCTTCGGCGCACCGAACCTGTGCGGCAGCCACGACTGGCACGGCGCCCCGCTGGGCGACGACGAAATCGCCGCCACCCGCGAGAACCTGGGCTGGCACCACCCGCCGTTCGAGATCCCCGAGGATGTCTACGCTGGCTGGAACGCCCGCGACAAGGGGAGCGAGGCCGAGAGCCACTGGAACGGGAAGCTCGCCGCCTACCGGGCCGAGTACCCGGAGCTCGCCGCCGAGCTCGAGCGCCGCATGGCCGGCGAGCTGCCCGCCGACTGGGCCGGGCGCAGCGGGGATTTTGTCCGCGAAGTGGCCGCCAAGGGCGAGACCATCGCCTCGCGCAAGGCCTCCCAGAACACCATCAACGCCTTCGCCGCGGTGCTGCCCGAGTTCCTCGGCGGCTCGGCCGACCTGACCCCCTCCAACCTGACCAACTGGAAGGAGGCGAAGGTCATCAGCAACACGGTGGCCGACGGCAACTACCTCTCCTACGGCGTGCGCGAGTTCGGCATGTCCGCCATCATGAACGGCATCGCCCTGCACGGGGGCTTCATCCCCTTCGGCGGCACCTTCCTGATGTTCTCCGAGTATGCCCGCAACGCCCTGCGCATGGCGGCGCTGATGAAGGTGCAGAGCCTGTTCGTCTACACCCACGACTCCATCGGCCTGGGCGAGGACGGGCCCACCCACCAGCCCGTCGAGCAGATCTCCACCCTGCGGCTGATCCCCAACATGCACACCTGGCGCCCCTGCGACGCGGTGGAGTCGGCGGTGGCCTGGAAGGCGGCCGTGGAGCGCAAGTCGGGCCCCACCTGCCTCATTTTCTCGCGCCAGAATCTCAAGCACATGGAGCGCAGCGACACGCAGCTGGCGGAGGTTGCCCGCGGCGGTTATGTCCTCAAGGACTGTGACGGCACCCCCGATGCCATTATCATCGCCACGGGCTCCGAGGTGGAGCTGGCGGTGGGAGCCGCCGATGCGCTGGCCGAAAAGGGCCGCAAGGTGCGCGTAGTGTCCATGCCCTGCGTCGAGGTGTTCGAGGCGCAGGACACCGCCTACCGCGAATCCGTCCTGCCCGCCGCCGTCACCGCCCGCGTGGCGGTGGAGGCCGGTGTCACCGCCTCCTGGTACAAGTACGTGGGCCTGCAGGGGCGCGTCGTGGGCATCGACCGCTTCGGCGAGTCGGCTCCCGCCGGACAGCTGTTCAAGGAGTTCGGCTTCACCGTGGAGAACGTGGTGAAGTCCGTCGAGGAGGTCCTCTGAGGATCCCGCTCCCCGCAAGGATTTTTACTGCCTGAGTAACCTGACGGAGAAAGAATCATGACTATCAAGGTCGGTATCAATGGTTTTGGCCGCATCGGCCGCATGGCCTTCCGCGCCATCGCCCAGGATTTCAATGACATCGAGGTGGTCGGCATCAACGACCTGCTCGACGCCGAGTACCTGGCCTACATGCTGAAGTACGACTCGGTGCACGGCCGCTTCAAGGGCGATGTTTCCGTCGACGGCAACAACCTGATCGTCAACGGCAAGACCATCCGTCTGACCGCCGAGCGGGATCCCGCCAACCTGAAGTGGGGCGAGATCGGCGCCGAGCTCGTGATCGAGTGCACCGGCTTCTTCCTCACCGGCGAGACCTGCCAGAAGCACATCGACGCGGGTGCCAAGAAGGTCGTGCAGAGCGCGCCGTCCAAGGACGCCACCCCCATGTTCGTCTACGGCGTGAACCATGAGACCTATGCCGGCCAGGCCATCGTCTCCGCCGCCTCCTGCACCACCAACTGCCTGGCCCCGGTGGCCAAGGTGCTGCACGACAAGTTCGGCATCAAGCGCGGCCTGATGACCACCGTCCACGCCGCCACCGCCACCCAGAAGACCGTCGACGGCCCGTCCATGAAGGACTGGCGCGGCGGCCGCGGCATCCTGGAGAACATCATCCCGTCCTCCACCGGCGCGGCCAAGGCCGTGGGCAAGGTGCTGCCCGAGCTGAACGGCAAGCTGACCGGCATGGCCTTCCGCGTGCCCACCTCCGATGTCTCCGTGGTGGACCTCACCGTCGAGCTCAGCAGCGACGCCTCCTACGACGCCATCTGCGCGGCGATGAAGGCGGCTTCCGAGGGCGAGCTCAAGGGCGTGCTGGGCTACACCGAGGAGAAGGTGGTCTCCACCGACTTCCGCGGCAACTCCGCGCCCTCGACCTTCGATGCCGAGGCCGGCATCGCCCTGGACGGCACCTTCGTCAAGGTGGTCTCCTGGTACGACAACGAGTACGGCTACACCTGCAACATGCTGCGCCTGGTGCAGCACGTCGCGAAGTAAGTCGCGGGGACGGGGCGGCCGCCGGCCGCCCCGTCCCTTTCCGGTCCCCGAGTGTCCAGTTCTGAGTGCTGAGCGCGGAAGCCGCGGTTCAGGACTCAGAACTGAATACTGCAACTTCGAATGACGAAGGAGTTCCCAATGTCTTTCACCAAACTCACCGACCTCGACCTGGCCGGCAAGCGCGTCCTCATCCGTTCCGACCTCAACGTCCCCGTGAAGGACGGCAAGGTGACCTCGGATGCCCGCATCAAGGCTTCCATGCCCACCTTCGAGCATTGCCTGAAGGCCGGCGCCAAGGTGCTGGTGATGTCCCACCTCGGCCGCCCCGAGGAGGGCGTCTACAGCGAGGAGAACTCGCTGAGGCCGGTGGCCGACTACCTCTCCGGCCTGATGGGCAGGGAGGTGCGGCTGGTGCAGGACTACCTCGACGGCGCGCCGCAGCTCGCCGACGGTGAGCTGGTGCTGCTGGAGAACGTGCGCTTCAACAAGGGCGAGAAGAAGGACAACGAGGAGCTGGCGAAGCGGTACGCGGCCCTCTGCGACGTGTTCGTGATGGACGCCTTCGGCACCGCCCACCGCGCCCAGGCCTCCACCCACGGCGTGGGCAGGTTCGCCCCCGTGGCGGCAGCCGGCCTGCTGCTGGCCGAGGAGCTGGACGCCCTGAACAAGGCCCTGGCCAACCCCGCCCGGCCCATGGTGGCCATCGTGGGCGGCTCCAAGGTCTCCACCAAGCTCACCGTGCTGGAGGCCCTGTCCGAGAAGGTGGCCCAGCTGGTGGTGGGCGGCGGCATCGCCAACACCTTCCTCAAGGCCGCCGGCCACAACGTGGGCAAGTCGCTGTGCGAGAGCGACCTGGTGCCCACCGCCCAGGCGCTCATGGAGAAGATGACCGC
>JAQVKR010000405.1 GCA_028694565.1 Gammaproteobacteria bacterium
GTGCTTCGGCAGTGCGGCGTGGCCGAAGGATTCGTAGTGGATGTCGCCGTTGTCCACGCCCCACGCCTCCAGGGCCGGCACCAGGCTCTCCATCAGCGGCCTGGGACCGCAGACGTAGAACTGATGGCGCATGAGCCTGAGGGTGTTGCGCAGCAGCGCTATGTCGATCCGGCCGTGGTGCTGGTAGTCGACCCCCTCCACATCGTCTTCGCGGGGCGCGCTGTAGCAGACGTGCAGGTGAAATCCGGCGTGCTTTCCGGCCAGTCCCCGTAGCCGCTCCTTCATGATGTGCTCGTTGCCGTTGCGCACGCCGTAGTAGAGCCACACCTCGCGCCTGCCGCCGTGCTCGAGCACATACTCGAGGATGCTCAGCATCGGGGTGATGCCGATGCCGCCCCCGATCAGCACGATGGGCAGCGGTTCGTCCTCCTGCAGGTGAAAATGGCCCGAGGGTGCCCTGACCAGGAGGCGGCTGCCCTCATGTACCCGGTCATGGAAGAATCCGGACGACAGGCCGGGGGGCACGCCGGGATGGTCGGTCGGCGCAGGGACCCGCTTGATTGAGACCCGGTAGTGGTCCGTCCCGGGTGCATCGGAGAGGGAGTAGCAGCGGATCACGGTTGCCGGCTCCCCGGGTTCCTGATTCCCGATGGACAGCCGGAAGGTCAGGAACTGTCCCGGCCGGAAGGGCGGCAGCGGCTTGCCGTCAACCGGCGCCAGGTAGAAGGAGCAGACGGTTCGGTTGACGTCCTCATACTCCCGGCGCTGGACCGTAAATTCCCTGAAGCCCTTCCAGGCGGGTTCGGCGGCGGGTATCCCGGAGGCTGTCGGCGATGGCAGGGGAGTGGGCCGAGAACCGGTCGGGAAGCGCTCACGACCCGGGCCGAGTCCCTGGTGCTCCCGCCCGCGGCGGAGAAGCCAAATCAGCGCCGCTGCGGCGACCTGCACGAGGATCGCGGCAAGGATGATCAGCGCCAGGGTTCCGGTTGACATGATTGCTTGCGACTCCGATGCGGCGCACGGCACGGTGGGCGCCTCGATAACCATTGCAGTTGTAGCGGATTCCGCTTAAACGAACCTGAAGGGGGAGGGTGATGGGGGATGCGGCGCATCTTCCACCTCCCTGCCGCGTGCCCGCTCCCCGATCGGCAGCACCAGCTTCGACGGCCCCGGAACGCAGCTTCAGATCCGGAAATATCACTCCCGGGTTTGCCTCGGCACCGGCCTGCGTCCACACTTTGATCGGGGCCCGTATGGCCGCCTCCGAGCTTCGGAGCCCGGCGGCCGGGTGTCGGTCCTGTCTATGCTGGATTCCATGGAATGGGTGGGATTGCCTGCGCTTTCATCCGTTGGAGAACGCCATGACCACCGGCTACCGGCGTGCCGCCGACTTTCTCTCGGGCCTGCTGGCGGAGAGCGACCTGGACGAGCTTGCCGAACGCCTGAGGCCGGACCCGGGGTCGCCGTCCCCCCACGTCCCGGGCGCCGCCCTCGTCACCCCCGAGGCGGTGGAGCGGCGCTGGGAGATCCTCCCGCATCCCGTCGAGCGGGAGGACCTGCTCGATGCCCGGACCCGGGCGCAGATGGCCCTCTACGGCCACAACATCGAGAACTTCATCGGCACCGTTAAGCTGCCGGTCGGCCTCGCGGGGCCGCTGCGCGTACGCGGCCTGTTCGCCCAGGGCGACTTCTACGTGCCGCTGGCCACCACGGAGGCGGCGCTGGTCGCCTCCTACAGCCGCGGGGCGATGCTCATCAGCGAGGTGGGGGGCGCCAGCACGGTGCTGCTCAACGAGGGGGTCAGCCGCTCGCCGGCCTTCGCCTTCGCCTCGCTGGAGGAACTGGGCCGGTTCGTGGCCTGGCTGCTCGGCCAGCAGGAGGCGATCCGGCAGGCGGCCGAGGCCACCACCCGCTTCGGCAAGCTGGTCGACCTGCAGATCAGCATCGAGGGCAACCACGTCTACCTGGTGCTGGTCTACACCACCGGCGACGCGGCTGGCCAGAACATGGCCACCATCGCCACCGAGGCGGCCGTCGCCTGGATTCGGGAGCACACGCCGGTGCAGCCGCGGGCGGCCTACATCGAGGCGAACTTCTCCGGCGACAAGAAGGCGAGCGTGCAGTCGCTGCAGTCGGTCCGCGGCCGGAAGGTGACCGCCGAGGTCCGGATTCCGGCGGAACTGGTGCGCCGGCGCCTGCACACCAGCGTCGAGGCGATGGTCGACTACGGCCGCTTCGCCACCGTGGGCGGGGTCATGTCGGGCACCCTCGGCATCGAGGGCCACTACGCCAACGGGCTGGCGGCGATGTTCATCGCCTGCGGCCAGGACGCGGCCTGCGTGGCGGAGGCGGCCGTCGGCAACACCCGCATGGAGATGACCGGGGAGGGCGCGCTGTACGTCTCGGTCACCCTCCCGAACCTGATCGTCGGCAGCGTCGGCGGCGGCACCCGGCTGCCCAGCCAGCAGGCCTGCCTCGGTCTCATGGGCCTCGCCGGCAGCGGCCACGGCCGCGCCCTGGCCGAGGTGGCGGCGGCGCTCTGCCTCGCCGGCGAGATCTCCATCGTCGGCGCCATCTGCGCCGGCGAGTTCACCCGGGCCCACGCGCGGCTGGCGCGCGGTGCCCGGGGGTAGCGCGATGGCCGGCGGACGGGAGACGGCACCGGGCAGCGCCGCGCGCTGGCGCAGCTACTTCTCCGAGCGTTTCCCGCCCCTGCGGCACGGCGTGCTGATCGCCGCCTTCGTGATCGGCGCGCTGGCCTTCAGCGCCCGCCTGCACGGGCACCCGGACTTTCCCGGGCTTCGCTCGCTGCTGCCCGCCTTCGCCGTGATCTTCCTGCTGCTCCTGCAGCTGCGCATCCTGGACGAGTTCAAGGACCGCGAGGACGATGCCCGCTGGCGGCCCTACCGGCCGGTGCCGCGGGGGCTCGTGACCCTGCATGCCCTGGGCCGGCTGTGGGCGGGCGCGGCGGCCGCGCAGCTCGCGCTGGTGCTCCTGTTCGAGCCGCGGCTGGCCCTGCCGCTGGTGGCCATCTGGCTCTACGCCGGGCTGATGGGGGTGGAGTTCTTCGTCCGCGACTGGCTCAAGGCGCGCCCATGGCCTACATGGCCTCGCACATGGTGATCGTGCCGATGATGGCGCTGTTCATCACCGCCTTCGACTGGCTGCCCGCCGGCGCCCCGGACGGACGGATCGGCTGGCTGCTGGCGATGAGCTACTTCA
>JAQVKR010000406.1 GCA_028694565.1 Gammaproteobacteria bacterium
TCGGCGATGGCGGCGTAGCCGGTGCGCACGGGGTTGATGGCGATGAAGCGCCCGCCGTTGCGCTTGAACTTCGACAGCGCCATCTTCATCGGGTTGGAGTGGTGGTCCTCGGCGGTGCCGATCATGATGAACAGCTTGGAGCGTTCCAGGTCCGGGCCGCCGAACTCCCAGAAGGAGCCGCCGATGGTATAGATCATGCCGGCGGCCATGTTCACCGAGCAGAAGCCGCCGTGGGCGGCGTAGTTGGGGGTGCCGAACTGCTTGGCGAACAGCCCGGTGAGGGCCTGCATCTGGTCGCGGCCGGTGAACAGGGCGAACTTCTTCGGGTCGCTGGCGCGGATCTTTCCCAGCCGTTCGGCCAGGATCTCGAAGGCCTGCTCCCAGGTGATCGGTTCGAACTTCGCGTCGCCCCGCTCGGCGCCGTGCTTGCGCAGCAGCGGCCGGGTCAGGCGCGCCGGGGAGTACTGCTTCATGATGCCCGAGGAGCCCTTGGCGCAGATGACCCCCTGGTTGAGGGGGTGATCCGGGTTGCCCTCGATGTAGCGCACCTCCCCGTCCTTGAGGGTGACGCGGATGCCGCAGCGGCAGGCGCACATGTAGCAGGTGGTGTTCTTCACCTCGGTGTTGGGCTGGCGGGCGGGGTCGCTCATGGCTTGGTTCCTGACTGCGGGGGTGCTGTTCTACAGGGGTTGCGAACTATACGCATCCGCATCCGGGCGGGCTAATCAACATTTTCAATGTGGCCCATAATATCGAAATATGCTGAATAACCAATATTTCCATTGGCATAGATCAACGGAGCCCCGGCCCCGGCCGCCGGCGGTCATTCGGCGGTCGGGGCCGGGGCGGCGCCGACCAGGCCGCCCGCTTCCTCGAAGACGAAGTCGCGGAATGCCAGCGCCACCGGCGAGAGGCGCTTGCCCCGGCGGTGGACCAGGTACCAGTGACGGGGAATGGGGAAGGCCTCGGCCCTGAGCACCACCAGGCGGCCGGTCTCCAGCTCCAGCTCCAGGGTGTGGATGGAGACGATGCCCAGCCCCATCCCCGCCTCCACGGCGCGCTTGATGGCCTCGTTGCTGGAGAGCTCCATGCCGGTGCGCAGCTTGACCCCGCGGCTGGCGAAGTGGCGCTCCATGGCGATGCGGGTGCCCGAACCCTCCTCGCGCACCACGAAGGCTTCCTGCTGCAGCCGCTCCCAGCTCACCTCGTCCGTGCCGGCCAGCGGGTGGTCGGGGGCGGCGATCACCACCAGGGGGTTGTCCATGAACGGCTCCGCCTCCAGGTCCAGCGACTCGGGCGGGCGGCCCATGATGACGAGATCCTTCTCGTTGGCCTCCAGGGCCCGCAGCAGGCCTTCGCGGTTGGTCACCTCGAGACTGAAGCTGATGCCCGGGTAGCGGCGGCAGAAGGCGGCGAGCAGGCGGGTGGCGAAGTAGTTGGCGGTGCTGGCCACCGCGATGCGCAGCCGCCCGCGCCGGATTCCCTTGAGGCTCTCCAGCACCTCCTCGGTCTCCTCCAGCTGCAGGGCGATGGCGCGGCTGGTCTGGTGCAGCTCCTGGCCGGCCTCGGTGAGGAAGGTGCGCTTGCCCATCTGCTCGAACAGCGGCAGGCCGACGCTCTCCTCCAGCTGCTTGATCTGCATGGAGACCGCCGGCTGGGTCAGGTGCAGCTCCTCGGCGGCGCGCGTATAGCTGAGGTGGCGGGCGACCGCTTCGAAGACGCGGAGCTGGCGCAGGGTGACGTGCATAACTTTTGCCTTATGGTTTCAATCCATATTTCCAAATGTGAATTATGCGCTATTTCGGGAATAATGGCGCCTGATCCAGCGCCCCCGAGCACGCTTTTCCCGCGAGTTCCGGTGTGGCTGCTGCTAAAATCACAGTTTACCTACGGAGACTCATCGATCATGGCGGACACCCTCTACGAGGCCGGCCTGAAGAGCCTGCCGCTCGTTCACCAGGGCAAGGTCAGGGACAGCTACGCGGTGGATGATCAGCACCTGCTCATCGTCACCAGCGACCGGCTCTCGGCCTTCGACGTGGTGCTTCCCACGCCCATCCCGGGCAAGGGCCGGGTGCTGACGGCCCTGTCCAACTTCTGGTTCGAGCGCCTCGGCCATGTGGTGCCCAACCACCTCGCCGACATGCCCCTGGAGCAGGCGCTGCCGGATCCGGGGGAGCGGGCCCGCGTGGAGGGGCGCGCCATCGTGGTCCAGCGCCTCAAGCCGTTGCCGGTGGAGGCCATCGTGCGCGGCTACCTCATCGGCTCCGGCTGGAAGGAGTACCGCCAGACCGGCGGGGTCTGCGGCATCCCCCTGCCGTCGGGCCTGCGCATGGCGGATCGCCTGCCCGAGCCCATCTTCACCCCCTCCACCAAGGCCGCGGTGGGCGAGCACGACGAGAATATCGATTTCCAGCAGACCGTGGCGCTGCTGGGCGAGAAGCTGGCCGCACAGGTCCGCGACGTGAGCCTGAGCCTCTATGCCGAGGCGGCCGCCTACGCCCTGGAGCGGGGCATCATCATCGCCGACACCAAGTTCGAGTTCGGGCTGGACGAGACGGGCCGGCTGATCCTCATCGACGAGGCCCTCACCCCGGACTCCTCCCGCTTCTGGCCGGCCGACACCTACGCGCCCGGCAGCAGCCCGGCCAGCTTCGACAAGCAGTATGTGCGCGACTACCTCGAGACCCTGGACTGGGACAAGCGGGCGCCCGGACCCGAATTGCCCGACGAGGTGGCCCGGAAGACGGCCGAGAAGTACGAGGAGGCCCTGCGGCGGCTCACCCAGTGAGGCGATAATCATAAATAAAAGCTTATCTAAATTATCATAATAATTTAGTTAACTTTATAGGTTTTGCATTGCTATAGTCCTCACACACGGTGGCGCACCACCGCGGATTCATGACCCCTCCGCCCGCGGGCGGAGGGGTGAAAACAACGATCTGGAGGAACGGTCATGGCGAAAACCTACAGCGCGGGCGTGAAGGAATACCGCGAAACGTACTGGATGCCCGAGTACACCCCGAAGGACACCGATATTCTGGCCTGCTTCAAGATTACCCCCCAGCCCGGGGTGCCCCGTGAGGAGGCGGCAGCGGCCGTGGCGGCGGAATCCTCCACCGGCACCTGGACCACCGTGTGGACCGACCTCCTCACCGATCTCGACTACTACAAGGGCCGCGCCTACGCCATCGAGGATGTGCCGGGCAACGACGAGGCCT
>JAQVKR010000407.1 GCA_028694565.1 Gammaproteobacteria bacterium
TCTGGTCGGCGTCGAACAGGGTGAGCGCCGCGGCCAGGGCCTCGGCCCCGGCGCTGAGCAGGGTGGGCGCCAGGTCACCGGCGGTGACGGGCGAGTCGGGGCGCAGCAGATCCGCCACCAGCGGCTACTCCAGCAGGGCGTAGTGGGCGGCGCGCGCCTGTTCCTCCTCCTCCAGCTCGGCCTGGGCCCGGACGTCGTTCCCGGCCCCCTTCCACACCGCCCGCATGACCACGGCCACCAGCTGGCGCAGGGCCTGCCTGGCCTGCGCCTGGTCCTCCCGCAGCCCGGCGGCCTGCTCGTAGAGCCGGTCGAGCCGCTCCTTGAGGCGGAGGATGACCTCGCTCTCCTCGGTGGGCCTGAGGTTCACCGCCTGCTCCACCGCCTCCCGCAGCTCCGCCTGGAATGCCTGCAGCTCGCCGACGTCCTCCTGGCGGGCCAGGGTCACCTGGTCCTGGCTGACGGCCCGGGCGGCGGGCGGAAAGAGCGGGTTGTCGCACATGCGCTGGAGGTGGCGCTCGCGGGCGCCGGGGCGGTCGCTGAAACGGGGCATGGGTTTTCCGTGTCTCGGGTCGCTGATGGGGGTGGCGGAGGGGAGATTAAACGCAACCCCGGCGGCAACCGCAAGTCGCTTTGAATAGACAGGATTTACAGGATAGGCAGGATTTTGGTTTGGGGGCTCCGGGTAGCGGGGCGGCAGGCCGTCCGCACCGACACTAGTGTAGTGCGTCACTCTTGGAGGTCCTTTCAGAGCCCCCCGAAAGTGCCAGGACAAGGCGCAGTGCGCAGGCAATGGTTATTCCCTTGTCAAGCGCTGCAACGCGGGCATGGCGCTTTCGGGGGGCTCCCTGCGGGCGACTCGCTGAATGGGCCTCCAAGAGTGACGCACTACACGAGCCCGGGCCTCATCGCCCCGGGGGCGGGCCGCCCACCGGCTCTGGCCGGGCCGCCGGGTTGTGCGGATAAATCCGCACCTACGCGGGCGGGGCGCCCCCGGCGGGATTCCGGCAACGGTTCCGCCTGCCTGGATTCGGCGGGCGGGATGGGATCGCCCGGGTCGGGCGTTGTCTCAGGAGGAGCAGCTGACGACGACCTTCGGCGCGCCCTCGGGCGGCGGGGCGGCGTAGGCTTCCAGGCCCGGGCGCCGGGTCCAGGGATCGGCGAGCGCCTTCATGAGGCGATCGATTTCCGTGAAATCCCCCGCGTGGGCCCGCTCGATGGCGTGCTGGGCCAGGTGGTTGCGCAGGACGTAGAGCGGGTTGACCGCCTCCATCGCCGCGCGGCGGGCGCCGTCGTCGCTCGCCTCGGCGCGCAGCCGCGCCCGGTAGCGGGCGAGCCAGGCGTCGAAGGCGGCCCGATCGGCGAAGCGGTCCCTCACCTTCGGGTGGCGGTCGGTGTCGCCGCCGCGCACCTCGGCAAGCTCACGGAAGGCAAGGGTGTAATCAGCCCCCGCGGCCGCCATCAGCCGCAGCAGTCCGGCGCTCAGCTCCGCGTCCTCGCGGTGCAGCTCCCGCAGCCCGAGCTTGGCCTGCATGCCGTTGCCGTAGTGGCGGTAGAAGGCGGGCTGGTAGGCCTCCAGCAGCGCCCGGGCGCGTTCGGCGGCGGCCTCGGGCGCAGCGGCGTCGATGAGGGGCAGGAAGGCCTGGGCCAGGCAGCCCAGGTTCCACAGCCCGATGGCGGGCTGGCGATCGAAGGCGTAGCGGCCCCAGTGATCGGAGTGGTTGCAGATGAATCCCGGGTCGTAGGCGTCGAGAAAGCCGTAGGGGCCGTAGTCGAGGGTCAGCCCGAGGATGGACATGTTGTCGGTGTTCATCACCCCGTGGGCGAAGCCCGCCAGCTGCCAGCGGGCGATGAGCGCGGCGGTGCGCTCGATGACCGCCTCCAGCAGGCGGGGGTGGCGGTCCGGCTCGCCCTCCAGCTCGGGGAAGTGGTGGCCGATGACATGGTCGGCCAGCACCCGCAGGGCGTCGAAGCGGCCGCGGTGGTAGTGGACCTCGAAGGAGCCGAAGCGCACGTGGCTGGGGGCGAGGCGCACCAGGGTGGCGCCGGTCTCGATCCGCTCGCGGTAGACCTCGTCGTCGGTGCCCACCAGGCACAGCGCGCGGGTGGTGGGGATGCCGAGCCCGTGCAGGGCCTCCGAGGCGAGGTACTCGCGGATGGACGAGCGCAGCACCGCGCGGCCGTCGCCGTCGCGGGAGTAGGGGGTGCGTCCGCCGCCCTTGAGCTGCACGTCCCAGCGCTCGCCGCGGCCGTTGACCACCTCGCCCAGCAGCAGGGCGCGGCCGTCGCCGAGCTGGGGGACGTAGTGGCCGAACTGGTGGCCGGCGTAGAGGGCGGCGATCGGCTCGGCCCCCGCCGGCAGGCGCGCGCCGCCGAAGTGCTCGGCGAAGTCGGGGCGCCGCGCCTCGCGCGGGTCCAGGTCGATGAGCCCGGCGGCGGCCGGGTTGAAGTGGATCAGGTACGGCCGCCCGAGCGGATCGGGGTTCACCGGCCGGTGGAAGCCCTCCGGCAGGCGGGCGAAGGTGTTGTGGAAACGCAGGGAACCGAGGGTTTGCATGAGGCCATCGTGCCCGCCGCCGATGACCGGTTCAACCCGTGTGAAAACAGGTGTTTGAAGTCGATCGAAAAAGATGGTCAAGACCCCTTGACAGGGGTGGGAATTGGCCTGATATTTCGCGCCGTGATCGTGGTGTGCCCGGCACCCGGTCGCGCGGGAAGCATCCGTCCGAGGTCCCTGTCCCGGGGGCCGTCAGGCCGCCGCCGAGGCGGCCTCCAGCCCAGCCAGACCCTCCATCCGGATCATGCGCCGCAGCATCGGCGTCCCGGCGCCCGGCACGATCCGTGCCGGCCCGGCGCCTCCCGGCCGCGGCATTATACTTGCGAGTATGGGCAACGTGATTAAACGCAAATCTACTCTGTTCCTGGTGCTCCTGGTGGTGTTCGCCAACCTGGGACTGTGGGCCGCCATCAACTGGCCCGCCCAGGCGCCGGCCTGGAGCGGACCCATCAAGGGCGTCTCCTTCAGCCCCTATCACCCCGGGCAGGATCCCCAGGCCGGCCGCTATCCCGGCGTCGAGGAGATAGACGCGGATCTGGCGCGGGTCGCCGGCATGGTGCGCAAGGTGCGCACCTACTCCTCCATCGACGGGTTCGAGAACATTCCGCGGCTGGCGGAGAAGTACGACCTGGCGGTCACCGCGGGCGCGTGGC
>JAQVKR010000020.1 GCA_028694565.1 Gammaproteobacteria bacterium
CCCTGGAGCAGCACCTCGGTCATCTGCTGCGCGCTCAGGGGCCGGGCGAAGAAGAAGCCCTGGGCATAGTCGCAGCCGTAGCTGGCGAGCAGGTGAACCTGCTCCAGGTTCTCCACCCCCTCCGCCACCACCTTCAGGCCCAGGTTGTGCGCCAGCGTGATGATCCCCTCCACGAGCGCCGCATCGTCGTCGTCCATGGCGATGTCGTTGACGAAGCTCGCGTCGACCTTCAGCAGCTGGATCGGGAACCGCTTGAGAAAGCCCAGGGCGGAGTAGCCGGTGCCGAAATCGTCCAGGGCGATCTCCAGACCCAGATCGTGGAGTCGGGTGAGAATCCCGGTGCTGCCCTCCACGTCGTCGATGAGGGTCCGCTCGGTCAGCTCCAGGCTGAGATCGGCCGGGGCGACGCCGCTGCCGGCGAGGATGCCCTGGATGCGGTCCACCGGCTGCGGATCGTAGAACTGGCGCGAGGAGACGTTCACCGCCAGGCGCTGCACGCTGATGCCCTCCCGGCGCCAGGCGGAGAGCTGGCGGCAAGCCTCGGTCAGCACCCACTCGCCCAGCCGGCCGATGAGGCCGCAATCCTCGGCAACCGGGATGAAGCGTCCCGGCGATACCTCGCCGAGCTGCGGATGGGTCCAGCGCACCAGCGCCTCCATGCCCACCTGCTCCCGGGTCTCCAGGTCCACGATGGGCTGGTAGGCGAGGCGGAACTCGTCGCGCTCCAGCGCCCGGCGCATGCCGTGCTCAAGCGCCATGTGCTCGAGGGCGCGGGCGTTCATGTCCGAGGTGAAGAACTGGTAGCTGTTCCGGCCCCGCTCCTTGGCCCGGTACATGGCGGTGTCCGCGTTGCGCAGCAGGCCCTCGCCGTCCCGGGCATCATCCGGGTAGACGCTGATGCCGATGCTGGCGCTGGTGAACAGATCGTGCCCGGTCACCTGGAAGGGGCGGCCGAATATCTCCATCACCTTGGCGGCCACCTGGGCGGCGTCCTCCGCCTGGGCGATGTTGTCCACGATGACCGCGAACTCGTCGCCGCCGAGCCGGGCGACGGTATCAGCCGCCCGCAGCGAGCGTGACAACCCCCGCGCCACCTCCGCAAGCAGCTGATCGCCCATGGCGTGGCCGAGCGTGTCGTTGACCGACTTGAAGCGGTCCAGGTCGAGGAAGAGAATCGCCAGGCGGTGGCTCTCCCGATTGGCATGGGCCAGGGCGTGCTCCAGCCGATCCTGAAACAGCGTCCGATTGGGAAGGCCCGTGATGGGGTCGAAATAGGCCAGGTGCCTGACCCGCGCCTCGGCGTCCCGCAGCTCGGTGAGGTCCAGCAGAATGCAGGCGCACTGGCTGAGCGCGCCTGCGCCATCACGCACCGCGCTGACGGTCAGCCACTGGGGTGCGCGGGTGCCGTCACCCCGCCGCACGCTGATTTCGCCCTCCCAGTGGCCCTTGCGCACGACCACTTCGATGATTCCCCCGACGGGGTCCTCATCCCCGCCGATGGCGTCCATGAGGAACTCGCCGAACTTCGCGTCGTTGAGCCGGACGGGGCTGCGGCCGACGAGTTGGGCGAAGGCGCCGTTCACCATCCGGATGACGCCCCGCTCATCGATGATCACAATGCCCTCGCTGGTATTCGCGAAGACACTGGACGCCAGCCGCAGCTGCTCCTCGGCCTGCTTGCGCTCGGTGATGTCCTGGGCCACCAGCACGAGCCCCCTCACCGTACCGTTTTCGTGCATCACCGAGCCGGACAGGGAGACCGGGACCGGACGTCCGCCGCGGCTCGCCAACCAGGTCTCGAGACCGTTGATGATCCCCTCCGAGAGCAGTCGCTCGGGGGGCACCTCCGGCGCCAGATCGGCAACCCGCGAGCCGACGAGATCCTTCTCCGCCTGGCCGAGCAGAACGCACAGCGCCCGGTTCACCAGCGTCACCCGGCCCTCCGGCGTGCACACCAGCAGCACGCTCTCCATGCTGCCGATGATATTGTCCAGGTACTGCTTGGAGATGGTGGTGTGGGCCAGGTTCCGGCCCATCGCCTGGAAGCTGCGCGCCAGATCGCCCAGCTCATCGTCCCGCCGGCTGTCCACGTCGATGTTGTAATCGCCCTTGCCCACCCGATCGGCCGATTGGGCCAGCTGCCGGATCGGACGCACGAGACGCCGCGTGACCCACAGGGCGAGCCCCCCGCCCACGGCCATGAGAACGAGGGAAATCAGCGTCGCCGCCACGATGTCGCGATAGAAGCTCTCATCCGCGACCGCGTCGATGCGGGAGCGGCTGGCCTCGATCCCGGCGCGGATTCCCTCCAGGGAGAGAACCAGCCGCACCGCGCCGAGCGGTCGTTCGCCGAGGAGAATGGGCGCATCCACCTCGAGGGTGTCGGCCAGCCGGCGCAGACGCATGCCTTCGGCGCGGAGGTCGCCGAGGGGGGCGTCGACGGGCTTGGAAAAGCCGGGAATCCCCTGCCGGCCGTCATGGAGCATCTGTCCGTCGGGGTCGTAGATCAGGGCATGGGCCACGTCGGGCTGCCCGGTCGCCGTGGCGAGCGTCTCCTGGATGGTCGCCATGTCGTAGTTGTAGACGGAGTTGACCAGATCATCGGCCAGAAAGCCGGCCAACAGCCGGCCACGCTGCTCGAGTTGGGCGTAAAGCGCGTTCTCCAGCGCCCCGGCGCTGGACTGGCTGGCGCTGTGCATCGCCTGCCCCAGCAGCAGCAGGTGGGCGGTGGTGATCGCCACCGCGACCCCCGCGATGAGGGCCAGGAACGGGATGGCGTAGCGCCGGAACAGACCGCCCCTCATGGCCCGCCCTCGTCGCCTTCTTCGCCCAGTACGCCGTGATAGGCCCTGATCGCCTCGCGCATCTCACCGTCGATGCGCTCGAAGCGGCCGGTGCGCTGGTAGGACCAGAGCACCGAACGGGCAGCCGGATCCTCCGCCGCCGCCAGCAGCAGCTCGGTCAGCCGCGCCCGGACCCGCGGGTCCAGGCTGCTCCTGACCAGTTCGATGGCCCGGGGCAGCGGCTCGCTGACATGGAACACCCGCAGCTCCCGGCGCAGCGCCTCCGGGGTGTGATCCGGGTTGTTCCAGTCCAGATCGTTGTAGGCGGCGGCATCCACCAGCCCCTTGTAGACCCAGGCGACCAGGTTGATTTCACCTCCGGCCAGGGCATAGCCCACCTTGTCGGGCGGCGGAACCACGCGCGGACCGGCCAGGGGCGCCGCCTCCAGGCCCTCGTCCCGGAGAATCATCAGGGGTTCGAAAAAAGCGGTGGTGGAGCCGGGGTCCTCGAGTCCCAGGCGCCGGCCACGCAGATCGGCGAGGGTGCGGATGTCGCTGTCCATGCGGGTGAAGAACAGGGTCCGGTACTCGGCGACACCCTTTTTCCATTTTCTCAGAATCGACTCCGCCACCCCGGCCCGCTCGTAGAGCACCGCCGAGTAGAGGGTCTCCGTGACCCAGTCCACCCGCCCCTCGCGCAGGTACTGGATCATCTGCGCGTTGTCCCGCGCCATGAGAACCTCCCCGCGGGTGATGCCGAGCGCCCCCATCCGCTCCGCCACGTAATCCACCATCGGCTTCAGGCGCAGGTAGTGCTTGCGGGGATTGCTGCTGACCTTGCCGATCACGAGGGTGTGCGCGCGCGCCTCGGGCGCCGCGCCCACGGGCGCCGCGGCGGCCGCCACCGCGACGCCCCCGTGCAGGAGGGCGGCGGCCAGGCAGATCCCGGTCAGCGGGCCTCGCGTCATCCCGGCACGCGCCTCAGAAATCGTACTGGGCGCGCAACTGGAGAATCCGCGGGTCGTTGTCGTTGCCGAAGACGTCGGGCTCCGTGTCGACCCAGATATAGTTGGCCATCAGCCGCACCTGCGGGTTGAGATACCAGTTCACGCCCAGGGTGAAGTTGCGGGCCACCCCCCCCTCGATATCCGCGTCCTCCAGATCCAGCGCGCTGTAGCGCAAGCCGAACTCCCAGGCGCCGGGCCCGCCGCGGCCGAAGTTGCGCAGGGGGCGGATGCGATCGAATTCGCCATGGCGGGCGTCGTAGTTGCGCGACTCGCCGGTCAGGAACCAGCTGGCGTAGGCATAGTAGCCCTCGAAGAGCAGGTCCGGCTGGCCGTCGCCGCGGGTGACGCCGGCCTGCAGATACTCCCCCTGGAGGGAGAACGAGCCAAGCACGGCCGCCGCCTCCAGCCCCAGGCGGGTGGCCGCGTCCACCGCCACCAGATCGTCGCCGGTGTCCAGCAGCCAGGTGTCGGCCACATGGGATTCGGGGCGGGAGCGGAGACGCAGGCGGCTGTCCTCGTAATCGGGGTTTGCGCCGTAGGTCCGGTAGTTCGCCGCCAGACCCAGGTGCAGGGCGCGCCGGGCGCCGGCGAAGGGCGCATAGGTGGCCCGGAATCCGCCGCCCCAGCCCTCGTCGCCCACGTCGTTGTCGTCGCCGTCGTCGAGCCCCTCGCCGAACAGGCCCAGGGCCAGGCTCCAGCCCTCTCCGTAGGTATCGTAGGCGATACCCACGTTGCGCCCGGGCACCAGCGCGCCGGGCAGCGCCGGCTCCATGAAGGTGGTGTTCAGGGCGCTGGTCTGCTCCTCCAGGCCGAAGGGCTCCTTGATGGCGCCGACGCGGATCCGGCTCCGGTCGAGGCCGCCGTAGCCGAGCCAGGCATCCCCGACATTCGCATCGTCACCGGCGAAATCCACCTCCAGCTGGTACTCCCAGTCGCCATGGAACCAGCCCTCCAGGCCCAGCCTGACGCTGCGCAGCTCCGCCGCGCTGCCGAGCTGATCCTTGACCTCGCCCTTCTTCACGTTGGGCACCGCATCCTGGACCAGGGCCGCGTCGGCCATCACCCGCCCCTTGAGCCGCATGCCGAACCGGCCGTCCATGGTCTGCACACCCACCCCGCCCTCGGTGGTGAGCTGGACCTCGGGGGCCGTGGCGATCCCGGGCGAGGACGGAGCCGATGGCGCCGGGGCCGGCTCCTCCTCATCCATCGCCAGCACCAGCTGCTGGTACTGCGCCTCGGTGAGGGTGCCGTTGTCGCGCAGGATGCCGAGCAGCTGGAGCATCTGCTGGCTGCCCGCCGCGGCGATGCCCGGGAACAGCAGCGCCGCCAGCAGGACCAGCCCCGGCCATGGGTGCGGGGAGAGTCGCTTCATTACAGACCTCGTCAATCAGGCGGGGGGCACGACGCGACGGCCCACCGGCGCGCACCACCCCGCGTTATAGTTTTGATGGGAGACATTAACGCCCCCCGCACCGGATTTCAGTGATCCAGATATCGTGATTGGAACGGAAGATTCAAACATGCACAAGGGCTTCCCGCCGATTCCGGCGCCGCCGGCCCCGCGGCGTGCCGCCAAGCCGCCCGGCGTCCGCGCCCTGCGGGGCCTGGCCGGTGCCGGAAAGAGGGATTGAAGGCGGGCGCAGGGGGGCTTCGGCCCCATGGCGGCTCGGGCGGGAAAGTCCGGTGCGGAGATTCGATCTCCCTGCGCAGCCGCTGCCGCCGGCGGGCGCGGCCCGGGTCGGCCGCGGCTGCGAGGGGATGAGTCAGTGGTGGGCGGGGCGCTTCACCTCGCCATCGCGCAGCTTCTCCAGCTGTCGGCGCGCCTCCAGCAGGCGCAGACGGTAGATGGGACTCAGGCGCGTGGTATAGGCGAGGCGGTGTTCCAGATCGGCGATGAACGCCAGCAGTTCGTCCTCTCTGGGCAGGGTGGACTGCCTGGTTGCATATTCTTCCATGATCGTCCTCCATCGGGTTCGATCCGGCACTTCCCGGCCGGTCTTTTCGTTTGATCACGCACCGACAACCATAGCGCGCCGGCGGCGATAAGGCGAGAATTATCTATTTATCATCATGAACTTATATGCTTTTTTTGTGACAAAACCATGACCGGCGGCGATTGACCCTTTTCAATGCCGAGCATAATCGGCGCTGTCATTCTCGAACAACGGCCAAGCACTGAAATGAAATCCATGAAACGTCTGAAGGATCTGCTCGACATCTGCCTGCCCCGCGTCAACGAGGTATTCCCCTGGGATCTTCTGGAGCTGCGGCAGCGCAACCCGCAACTGCTGCTGCTCGACGTGCGCGAACCCTATGAATTCGCCGCCGCCCACATCCCGGGGTCGATCAATGTTCCGCGCGGCATCCTGGAGACCGCCTGCGAATACGGCTATGAGGACACCCACCCCGAACTGGCCGCCTCCCGCGGGCGCGAGGTGGTGGTCATCTGCCGTTCGGGCAACCGCAGCGTGCTGGCCGCGTGGACCCTGCAGGTGCTCGGCTACCGTCGGGTGCATTCGCTGAAGACCGGAGTGCGGGGCTGGAACGACTATGAGCAGCCGCTGCAGGACGGCGGCGAAAGGGAGCTGTCACAGGACGAGGCGGACGCGTTCTTCACCCCGCAGCTGACCCCGGCGCAGCTGGGCCAGGGCTGGGTCACCCATCGCTGGCAGAGCTGAACCGGGGCCTCCAGGCGCCGCCGGGCAGGCCCGGGCCATTCACGCCTCTGCCGCCGTGCGGATAGAATCTGGGTTTCGCGAACACTCAACCAACCGGAGTCCGCCCCATGCCCTCCTTCGACGTGGTATCCGAAGTCAATCTCCACGAGCTCACCAACGCGGTGGACCAGACCAACCGCGAGGTGGGCAACCGCTTCGACTTCAAGGGCAGCAACGCCCGGGTGGAGCAGAGCGAGAATATCCTCACGCTCATCGCCGAGTCGGAGTTCCAGGTGGACCAGATCCGCGACATCCTCATCACCCGCATGGCCAAGCGCGACATCGACACCGGCTGCCTCGACATGGGCGAGACCAGCACCGTGGGCAGGGAGGCGCGGCAGTCGATCACCGCCCGCCAGGGCATCGACAAGGAACTGGCCAAGAAGATCGTCAAGCGGGTCAAGGACAGCAAGCTCAAGGTCCAGGCCGCGGTGCAGGGCGAACAGGTGCGCATCACCGGCAAGAAGCGCGACGACCTGCAGGCCGTCATGGCCGAAATCCGCCAGGCCGGCTACGATCTGCCCCTGCAGTTCACCAACTTCCGCGACTGAACCCGTCGCGCGTCGCCGCGGACAGGGGAATGGAGCGAACCCCGATTTGGCGGGACAGGGGAGCACGGTGAACGGGCGGGACCGGGAAGAGTCGAATCGGAAAACCGCTCCCCGCCACTCCGACCGCTCGATTCAACGAGGCCCTCATGCACGAACTCCTGCTTGAGCACCGCTTCACCTGTCCCCACTGCTGGGCCGACATCTCCACCCTGGTGGACCTGAGCGTGCCGGAGCAGGAGTACACGGAGGACTGCGAGGTCTGCTGCCGGCCCATCCTCATCCGCTGCAGCGCCGCGGGGGGCGTGTTGCTCGGCTTCGAGGCCGAGGCGGACTGACTTCCCGGCCACCGGGCCCGGGTCGTCGCGGGACGCTTCCGATCGGTCCGCGGCGAAACCGTGTTGGAACCGGGGAAGTGCCCTATAATCCGCCGCCATGATCAGCCTCAACGACCTGGCCCTGCAGCGGGGCCGAAAACTCCTGTTCGAAGACGTCTCCCTGACCCTCCACCCCGGCTGGAAGGTGGGGGTGGTGGGCCGCAACGGCACCGGCAAGTCGAGCCTGTTCCAGCTCCTGCGCGGCGAGCTGCAGCCCGACCAGGGCAGCGTGGCGGTGCCCGAGGAGACCCGCATCGCCTCGGTGGCGCAGGAGACCCCGGCGCTGGCGCGCAGCGCGCTGGACTACGCCATCGACGGCGACACCCGGCTGCGGGAGGTGGAGGCGGCGCTGGCGGCGGCCGAGGCCGCCCACGACGGCGCCCGCATCGCCCACCTCCACGCCGAGCTGGAGGCCCTGGACGGCTACACCGTGCGTGCCCGCGCCGGCCGGCTGCTCCACGGGCTCGGCTTCGGCGACGCCGACCTGGAGCGGCCGGTGTCGGCCTTCTCCGGCGGCTGGCGCGTGCGGCTCAACCTGGCCCAGGCGCTCATGTGCCCCTCGGATCTGCTGCTGCTGGACGAGCCCACCAACCACCTGGATCTGGACGCGGTGCTGTGGCTCGAGCAGTGGCTGCGGGCCTATCCGGGCACCCTGCTGCTCATCTCCCACGACCGCGACTTCCTCGACAACGTGGTGGACCGGGTCGCCAACGTGGAGAACAACGCCATCACCCTCTACCGCGGCGGCTACTCGGAATTCGAGCGCCAGCGGGCCGAGCGCCTGGCCCAGCAGCAGGCCCTGCACGAGCGCCAGCAGCGGGAGGTGGCCCACATGCGCGCCTTCGTCGACCGCTTCCGCGCCAAGGCCACCAAGGCCCGCCAGGCCCAGAGCCGCCTCAAGGCGCTGGAGCGCATGGAGCTCATCGAGGCGGCCCACGTGGACTCGCCGTTCCGCTTCGCCTTCCGCATGCCCGAGCGGCTGCCCAACCCGCTGCTGGTGCTGGACCGGGCCGCCGCGGGCTACGCCGGCCGCCCGGTCATCGACAACGTGCGCCTGACCCTGCTGCCGGGCCAGCGGCTGGGCCTGCTCGGCCACAACGGCGCCGGCAAGTCCACCCTGATCAAGCTGCTGGCCGGCGGGATTGCCACCCTGGCCGGCGAGCGCACCGGGAGCGACGGACTCAAAATCGGCTACTTCGCCCAGCACCAGCTGGAGCAGCTCGACCCGGAGGCCTCCGCCCTGCTCCACCTGCAGCGCCTCGACGCTCGCGCCACCGAGCAGGAACTGCGCAATTTCCTCGGCGGCTTCGCCTTCCAGAGCGATCGGGTGCTGGAGCCCTGCGGCCACTTCTCCGGCGGCGAGAAGGCGCGCCTGGTGCTGGCGCTGCTGGTCTGGCAGAGCCCCAACCTGCTGCTGCTGGACGAGCCCACCAACCACCTGGACCTGGAGATGCGCGACGCGTTGAACCGGGCGCTGCAGGACTACACCGGCGCGGTGGTGCTGGTCTCCCACGACCGCCACCTGCTGCGCACCACCACCGACGCGCTCTACCTGGTGGCGGACGGCGCCGTGCGCCCCTTCGACGGCGATCTGGACGACTACCGCGACTGGCTGGCGCGGGAGGCGAACAATGCCGCGGAGGAACCGGAGGCGCCAACCGGGGATCACACCGCGACCGCACGGAAGGCCCAGCGCCGCGCCGCCGCCGAGCAGCGCGCCCGCCTCCAGCCGCTGACCCGGGAGCTGCAGAAGCTGGAGCGGGAGATGGAGCGCCACCAGGCCGATCAGGCGCAGATCGAGGCGGCCCTGGCCGACCCGGCCCTGTACGACGCCGGGCGCAAGGAGGAGCTGAGGCAATGGCTCCAGCGCCAGGCCGAAACCGCCACCCGCCTGGAACAGGCCGAGCACCGCTGGCTGGAGACCAGCGAACGGATCGAGGCCCTGCGGGCGGAGCTGGAGGGGTGCTGAAAGACGGAAATAGACAGGATTTACAGGATTGACAGGATTTTTGCAGAGCCCATTGAGTTATGGGTATCAGGCATCAGGACACCCGGTGTGCGGCGGGAGCATGCCAATGGGCTCCATCAGAAATCCGGACGGCCGCGGGACACACGTTCCGCAGCCGTTTTTCTCGAAAAACAATCCGCACAATCTGGGGATAAAAAGTTTCTTGTATTTGAATCCCGTCAATCCTGTAAATCCTGTCTATTAACAAACCTCAAACAATCTTCTGCAGGGCGTACTCCAGGATGCCCTCGGCGCCGGCGGCCACCAGGCGCGGGACGAGGTCGCGAACCTGATCCCGGTCCACGACGGTCTCCACCGCGACCCAGTCGGGGTCGAACAGCGGGTTGACGGTGGGGGCATGGAGGCTCGGCAGCAGGCCCATGAGTTCGTCGAGGCGCGCGGTGGGGACGTTCATTTTCAGCACCACCTTGTGGCGGGCCTTGAGGGCGGCCTGCAGCAGCAGGGCGATCTGATCGATCTTGGCCCGCTTCCAGGGGTCGGCCAGGGCCTCGCGGTTGGCGATGAGGCGGGTGTGGGTGTGGAGCAGATCGCAGACGATGCGCAGGCCGTGGGCGCGGATGGTGCTGCCGGTCTCGGTGATTTCCACCACCGCGTCCACCAGCCCCTCCACCGCCTTGGCCTCGGTGGCGCCCCAGGAGAACTCCACCTTCGCGTCGATGCCGCGCTCGGCCAGGTAGCGGCGGGTGAAGCCCACCAGCTCGGTGGCGACGCGCTTGCCCTGCAGGTCCTCCACCGAGCGGATGGGCGAGTCGTTGGGCACCACCAGCACCCAGCGGCAGGGCTGGTCCGAGCTCTTGGAGTACTCCAGCGAACAGACCTCCTCCACCTCCGATCCGTGCTCCAGGATCCAGTCCAGCCCGGTGAGCCCGAGATCCAGGGTGCCGTTCTCCACGTAGGGCGCCATCTCCTGGGCGCGCACCAGGGCGCAGCGCAGCTCCGGGTCGTCCACGGTGGGGAAGTAGTTGCGCGAGCGCGGTGTGATGCGCCACCCCGCCTGCCGGAACAGCGCCAGCGTCGCCTCCTCCAGGCTGCCCTTCGGAATGCCGATCTTGAGCTGCTTCATCCCCTCCTCCCCCGTTTTCCTTTTAACCGCAGATTACACGGATTACGCAGATTCCGGTTTACAGAAAAACGCCCCGGCACTCTGACCCGGGGGCGTTATGGGCTCTCGATCCAACGGCCCGCGCAGGCTCCATCCGGCCGCGATCGGGATAAAATCTGAATCCGAAATCCTGTGAATCCTGAAAAATCCTGTAAATCCTGTCCATTGAAACAAGTGACCTACCCGGCCGTGCCCGCGCCGGGGGTGTAGGCCTCGGTGTCCTCGCCGCCGAACAGCGCCAGCAGGGCCGGGATGAAGCGGCGCAGCTCCAGGGTCATGATGCTGAAGTCGGCGTCCATGCGGGCGGCCTCGTCCTCGGCCTCCGCCTCGGCCGCGGCCTCCTGCACCAGGTCGAGGAAGCGCAGGCGCTTCACCGCCAGCTCCTCGGCCACCACGCAGCTGAGGCGATCCTCCCAGCTCACCGCCAGGCGCACGGCGCGCTTGCCGGCGCGCAGGTGGGCCTGGATCTCCTCGGCGGTCAGGTCCTGGCGCTTGCAGCGCACCACCCCGCCGTCGCTGTCCGGATCGCGCAGCTCGCACTCGTCCTCCAGCTCGAAGCCGGCGGAGGCCGACTCGCCGGCCAGCCAGTGGGTCATCACCGCGTTGGGCGCATCCACCGTGGCGGGCAGCCGTGCCGGCAGGGTGCCCACCGACTCCCGCAGCAGGCTCACCAGCTCCTCGGCCCGCTTGGCGCTGCCGGCGTCCACCACCAGCCAGCCCGAGGGCGCGTCGAGGTAGGCGTAGTTGAGGGAGGAGCGCACGAAGGCCCGGGGCATCAGCTCCTGCACCACGTTGTCCTTGATGTCGAGGCGCTCCTTGCGGCGCACCTTGCGCCCCTCGCGCTCCTCGATCTCCAGGGCCCGCTCCTCCACCGCCTCGCGCACGACGGTTGAGGGCAGGAGGCGCTCCTCGCGCCGGGCGCAGAGCAGGATGCAGCCGTTGGCCGCATGGACCAGGTCGCTGCCCTGGCGGCCCAGCGGCGGCACCCAGCCGAGGGTGGCCGGCTCCTGGCTGCCGCAGGGCCGGAAGGCCTGGCCGGCGAGTTTCTCGGAGAGCTGTTCGGGAGAGAGGGCGAAGGGGGTGGTAAGCCGGTAGAGCTGGAGATTCTTGAACCACATGGCGGGTGTGAAGGCTCCGTGCCTGGAGTGGATGGGAGGGCGGGATTATGGCCAATCCCGCCCCCCCTTGCCAGTGCGCCGCCCCGCCCCGGGGAGCGGCCCGGGGGCCATCCGCCTCAGGCGTGCCCGGAATCCGCGCACTCCCGCGCCACCAGCGACCGGAACGCATGCCGCAGGCGGCGGAAGACCGGCCCCGGGGCCGCCGGCAGGCGCCGGCCGTCCACTTCGGCCACGGGGATGAGCTCCGCGGCGGTGCCGGTCAGGAAGCACTCCTCGGCGGTGTAGACATCGTAGAGACCCAGCGGCGCTTCGCGCACCCGCAGGCCCGCCTCCCGGCCCAGCGCCATGACCACGGCCCGGGTCACCCCCTCCAGGGCGCCGTCCTCCGGGCGCGGCGTGAGGAGCTGATCCCCGCGCACCAGGAACAGGTTGTCCGCCGAGCCTTCCGCCACCCGGCCGGCGGCATTCAGCAGCAGCGCCTCGTCCGCGCCGGCGTTGTTCGCCTCCAGCCGCGCCAGGATGTGGTTGAGGTAGTTGAGGGACTTGATGCGCGGATCGAGCCCGTCCAGGGGGAGGCGGCGGGTGGTGGCGGTGACGAGCCGCGCCCCGGTCTCCTGCACGCGAGCCTCCATCAGTGAAATCCGATCGGCCAGGATCAGCACGCTGGGCCTCGAGCAGCGGGTGGGGTCCAGCCCCAGGGCGCCCTCGCCGCGCGTCACCAGCAGGCGCAGGTAGCCGTCGCCCAGCTCCGAGGCCGCCACCAGCCCCGCCACCGCGGCGGCGAGCTCATCCCGGGTGTAGGGCAGTTTCAGGCACAGCGCCCGGGCCGAGGCCTCGAGCCGCTCCAGATGCTCCGCGAGGCGGAATGCGCGCCCGTGGTAGAAGCGGATCCCCTCGAACACGCCATCGCCGTAAAGCAGGCCGTGATCGTAGGCGGAGACGACCGCCGTTTCCGGACCGCCCAGCACCCCGTTGACCCAGCACCACCGTCTGCCTCCGGCGCTGCCGGGCTCCGCCCGCAGCGGCATCTCCCGTTTCATCTCCGGCTTGCCTCCCTGTCAAGATTTCCAGAACGGTTTGCGGCTCTCCTCCCAGGCGTCGGCCGGGTTGATGCCCACGTCCTTCAGGAGACGGTCATCGAGCCGGGCCAGGGCCCGGCGCTCCCGGCTGCGCAGCATCCACAGGGACACCAGCCCCACGCCCGCCCGGATCCAGGCCACGAGCCGGCCCCCCGGAGCGGTGGCCGCGGACGCACCGAATCCCGACTTCGCTCCACCCTCAAGCAACCTGCTGACCAGCTCTCCGTTCATGTTCGCCTCCCGTTTCCCCTGTCCGTTGCCGGCGTTCTCTTTACGGTGTCCAGCTTATGGGCAATACTGAAACCAGTACAGATTCAGCAAACAACTTTATGAACCGGTACAATCAGGCAACCCACTGACTGTCATGGTCCTGGACCATCAGAACTGTACCGGTCGGGAGACGGGCGATGTCCGAAACACTCTATGAGCAGGTAGCCACCTTCATCGAAAACCAAGTCCGTGACGGCGTCTACCGGCCCGGCGAGCGCCTGCCCTCGCTGCGCCGCCTGAGCCGCCAGCTCCGGGTGAGCATCGCCACGGCCCAGGAGGCCTACGCGCTGCTGGAGGACCGGGATCTGCTCGAGGCCCGTCCCCAGTCCGGCCACTACGTGCGCAGCGAACCGGCCCGGCCGCCGCAGCCGCCCGCCATCTCCGCTCCCCTCCCCCAGCCGACGGAGGTCCGGGTCAGCGACCTGGCGATGCAGGTCATCCAGGCCAATGATCGGCCCGGCATCGTCAACTTCGGCGCCGTCGTCCCCATGGTGGATTTTCCCGCCATCGCCCAGCTGCACCGGACCATGGCGGGCATCGCCCGCCGCGGCGGTGCCCAGCTCTCGAGCTATGCCGCCCCGCCGGGGCTGCCGGAGCTGCGCCTGCAGATTGCCCGCCGCGCGGTCGACGCCGGCTGCCGGCTGAGCCCCGACGACATCGTCATCACCACCGGCTGCCAGGAGGCCCTGACCCTGAGCCTGCGCGCCGTGGCCGAGCGCGGGGATGTCATCGCCATCGAATCGCCCACCTTCTACGCGACCCTGCAAACCATCGAGTCACTGGGCATGCAGGCGCTGGAG
>JAQVKR010000408.1 GCA_028694565.1 Gammaproteobacteria bacterium
TCTTCCGATCTCAGGGTCAGCTTGAGGGTGTCATCCTTCAGCCGCTGCATCTCGATGTCGTGCTGGGCCACGGTCTGGCGCAGCTCCGCCTGCTGCTTGTCCATGTAGTTGCCCACCAGGCCGCCCGCCAGCGCGCCCACCGCCGCGCCCACCAGGGCGCCGGAGCCGCTGTCGAGCTGGTGGCCCACCACCGCGCCGGCCACGGCGCCGATGGCGGCGCCGGCCTTGGTGCGCTGGTAGGGATCGTCCGCGGCGCAGCCGGCGAGGGCGACGCCGACGGCCACTGCAAGTGCCAGTTTCCGCATGTTCGTGAACCTCCGATTCAACAGTCAGCCGGGGGCGCCGGCGTCAGGGATTCCTTCCACGATTCTAGACCCTTGCCACGGATCAGCATGCCCGCGGCGTCGGTCCCGATACATTACGCCATGGCCGGGAGCTGCACCACCCCGGGTTGCGCGCGGAAAGGCCCCATTGCGCGGGGGTCGGGCCTCCCACAGGCTTCGGCCGGGCCACGGTGGTGTGCAGATGAATCTGCACCTACGGGAGGGGGCGCCTCCGCCGCGATTACCTGTGCATGGACAGGTTTGACAGGACTGTCGTCCACGCGCTGGGGCGTGCGGATTTGTGGTGGACCCGAGGGCTCCGGCCGGGCCTCCCACAGGCTTCGGCCGGGCCACGATGGTGTGCAGATGAATCTGCACCTGCGGGAGGGGCGCCCCACCGCGATTGGCCCGACAGGGCGGCGAGCGGCGCTCACGCCAGCCCCACCCCCAGCAGGCGGCCGATGAGGTAGGTGGTGAGCCCGGCGCCGCCGCCGATGAGCAGCATGCGCAGGCCGCCGAGCACGGCGTTGCGGCCGGTGAACAGGCTCAGCGCCGCGCCCACGCCGAGCAGGCTGAGGCCGGTGAGGAGCGCCGCGGCCACCACGCCGCTCCCCGCCCCAGGTCCGAACAGGAACGGCAGCAGCGGGATCAGCGCCCCCCCGGTGAAGGAGAGGAAGGAGAACAGCGCCGCGCCCCAGGGCGAGCCGAGGTCGTCGGGGTTGAGCCCCAGCTCCTCCCGGGCCAGCACGTCCAGGGCGTGCTCGGGGTCCCGCAGCATGGCGCCGGTGACCTGGCGCGCCGCCTCGATGTCCATGCCGCGGGCGGCGTAGATGAGGGCCAGCTCCTCGGCCTCCTCCTCCGGGTACTCGGCCAGCTCCTCGCGCTCCAGGCCGATCTGGTACTCGAACATCTCCCGCTGGGAGCGTACCGAGATGTACTCCCCGGCGGCCATGGAGAGCGCGCCGGCGAGCAGCCCCGCCACCCCGGTGGTGATGATGAAGGCCACCTCGCCGCCCGCCCCGGCCACGCCCATGATGAGGGCGGCGTTGGAGACCAGCCCGTCATTGACGCCGAACACCGCCGCGCGCAGGTTGCCGCCGCCGCGGCCCTGGTGGCGCTCGCCCACCTCCTCCACCGACTGGGGCATCGGGTGGTGGCGGGGCGCGCCCGGGGCCAGGTAGACGGACATCCCGCGCACCTTCATGGCCGCCAGCACCGGCCGCATCCGGCGCGGCCCGAGGCGGCGCACCAGCCGCGCCACCAGCCGCGCCCGGGCGGTGGGCCGGAACCGCGGCGTCTCCGCCCCCGCCTCGGCCAGCTTCGCCGCCCAGGTCCGCGCCTGCCCGTCGGCCGCCCGCGCCAGATCGGTGAACAGGCGGCTGCGGACGGGGTCCGGCTCGCAGGCGGCCACCACCCGGTAGAGCCAGGCGGACTGCTTCTCCTCGAACCAGCTTTCGGTGAACGACATGGCGCGGCTCCGGCCGATGGCTGTTGCTTCAGGCTAGCAGCCTGTCGGACTTGAGCGATCGTAGCGAGCCGGGTGGGAGAGCGGCGGCGTCACATGCCGCCGCCGGGCGCGCCCATGCCCATCCCCATGCCGGGCATGCTCATCCTGTGGTAGCCGTCGGGCACCCGCAGCAGGGCGTCGTCCACCCCGCCCTCGCGGATGTTGCTGTATTGGGTCACGGTCTCGCCGGCGGGCATGGTGGCGACGATCTTCACCGGGAAGTCGAGGTCACGGGCGATCCACTGGGTGGAGGTGCCCATCTGCGGGTCGTGGAAGGTGTAGCGCACCTTGAGGCAGTCGTAGCCGGAGACCTCCTCGCCGCCGAGCTCCTCGCGATCGGCCATGGCGGCCAGCGGATCCCCGTCGCCGAGCTGGCCGTAGCCGGTGTCCGGGGCCTGCATCTCGAAGTAGATGCGGTTGGCGTCGTCCACCATCGTGTTGGTGCCGGTGGCGAGGTCCAGGATCATCACCGTGCGCTGCCCCATCATGGTGAACTCCTGGCGCATCCGCTCGCCCTTGACCCAGAGCTTCCCGTCCATCGCCTGGCCGCCGGGGGCGGTGCTGTGGACGTCGGCGGAGAACTCCGCCGCGCCGGCCGTGGCCGCGCCCAGCCCCGCGAGGGCGGCACAGAAAAGGGCCGCGGCGGCGGCCCGGGGGGTCTGCATTGAAATGCCCATGATTCGCTCCTTTGCTGACGATTCACGCGGCATCGCTGCGGCTCCTGCCGGAGTTCCCGCGGCGGCGGCCGCGCCTGTTCCTTCAAGCGCTAGTGTACAGTTGCACCCTGCCGGCACATTCAGCGAGCCGCTGGCCAGCCAGGGTGCAACAGTACACTACTGTTCGCCAAACCGGGGCCTGTTTCCACCGCAAGACCGGCGGGATGTGACCGGGTCGACAGCGCCGGCGCCGGCGGCAACCGCGGCTCAGATCACCCCCACCCGCAGGTGGAGCGGCCAGCGCACCGGGCGCGGCGTCTCCGGCTCGCCCCACGCCTCGCCCAGGGGCCCGGCCACCCCGGCCAGCGGGTCCCGGCCGGTGGCCTCGCGGCAGCGCTTCACCGCCGACCAGGTGCCGAGGTAGCCGAGCAGGTCCGCCAGCCGCCACTCGGCCGTCATCTCCAGGGCCGGCGGGGCGAGCTCGGGGAACGGGAACGGCAACTCGCGGTAGCCGCTCTCCACGTGGCGGCGCTCCGGCGGCCACCAGGGCCCCACCGCGTCGCGGTAGAAGCGGCCGAAGACGGCGTCCACCGCCGGGTCGATGGCGAGCAGGTCGTAGGTCCACAGCGCCAGCACCCCGCCCGGGCGCAGCACCCGGCGCGCCTCGGCGTAGAAGCGGTCGAGGTCGAACCAGTGGGCGGC
>JAQVKR010000409.1 GCA_028694565.1 Gammaproteobacteria bacterium
GACGCGGATCTGGCGCGGGTCGCCGGCATGGTGCGCAAGGTGCGCACCTACTCCTCCATCGACGGGTTCGAGAACATTCCGCGGCTGGCGGAGAAGTACGACCTGGCGGTCACCGCGGGCGCGTGGCTGGACAAGCGCGGCGAGCGCAACGAGCGCGAAATCGTCAACCTGATCCGCAACGCCCGCACCCACAGGAACATCGACCGGGTCATCGTGGGCAACGAATCGGTGCTGCGCGCCGACCTCACGGTCCCGGAGCTGATCCGCTACCTGCGCCAGGTGCGGCGCGCCGTGAACGTGCCCGTGAGCACCGCCGAGCCGTGGCACGTCTGGCACGAACACCCCGAGCTGGCGCGCGAGGTGGACTACATCGCCGTGCACATCCTGCCCTACTGGGAAGGGGTGCCCCGCGCCGACGCTTTGGACCACGTGATGATGCGCTACCGCGACCTGCGCCGCGCCTTCCCCGGCAAGCCCATCCTCATCGCCGAGGTGGGCTGGCCCAGCGCCGGGCACCGCTTCGGGGGCGCCGAGCCGAGCCGGGTGGACCAGGCGGAGTTCGTCCGCGGCTTCCTCAACCTGGCCGCCCGCGAGCGCCTCGACTACTTCGTCATGGAGGTCTTCGACCAGGGCTGGAAGCGGGGCCTGGAAGGGGAGGTGGGCGCCCACTGGGGCCTGCTCGATGCCGGACGCGAGCAGAAATTCCCCTTCACCGGCCCGGTGGCGGAGTATCCCCACTGGCAGTTCCAGGCGCTGCTGGCCACCCTGCTGGCGCTGCTGCCCATGCTCTGGTTCCTGTGGCGCTGGCACAATATCACCACCGCCGGCCGGCTGGTCTTCACCCTCCTGATCCAGGTGGCGGTGTCGCTGCTCATCTGGACCCTGTTCATGCCCGCCAACATCGAGATCGGCAAGCTGGGGCTGCTGATCTGGGGCGTGCTGCTGCCGGCCCAGCTGGCGCTGATGCTGGTGGTGCTCATCAACGGCTTCGAGCTCACCGAGCTGCTGTGGCGCAAGCGGCTGAAGCTGCGCTTCCCGGACAGCGAGCTGCGGCGCACCGAGAAGCTCCCCATGGTGTCGCTGCACCTGGCCATCTACAACGAGCCGGCGGAGCTGGTGATCCAGACCCTCGACAGCCTGGCCGCCCTCAACTATCCCGACTTCGAGGTGCTGGTCATCGACAACAACACCCGCGACGCCGCGGTGTGGCTGCCGGTGAAGGCCCACTGCGAAAAGCTCGGGCCGCGCTTCCGCTTCTTCACGCTCGGCCAGTGGCAGGGCTTCAAGGCCGGCGCCCTCAACTTCGCCCTCGGCCAGACCGATCCGCGGGTCGAGGTCATCGGCGTGGTGGACAGCGACTACGAGGTGCGCGCCGACTGGCTGCGGCGCCTGGCGCCCTACTTCCGCCGCCCGCAGGTGGGCTTCGTGCAGGCGCCCCAGGATCACCGCGCCTGGGAGCTCGATCGCTTCAAGGAGATGATCAACTGGGAGTACGCCGGCTTCTTCCACATCGGCATGGTCCACCGCGCCCAGCGCAACGCCATCATCCAGCACGGCACCATGACCCTCATCCGCCGCCGCGCCCTGGAGCGGGTCGGCGGCTGGTCGGAGTGGTGCATTTGCGAGGACGCCGAGCTCGGCCTGCGGCTGATGCAGGACGGCTACGAGTCGGTCTACGTCAATGAGCCCTTCGGCAAGGGCCTCACCCCCGACTCCTTCACCGGCTACAAGAAGCAGCGCTTCCGCTGGGTCTACGGCGCGGTGCAGATCCTCAAGTCCCACTGGCGCGAGCTGCTGCCCTGGCACGAGGGGGGGCTGACCCTGGCCCAGCGCTACCACTTCGCGGCCGGCTGGCTGCCCTGGTTCGGCGACGGCCTGCACCTGGTGTTCAGCGCCCTGGCGCTCGCCTGGACCGCGGGCCTGGTGCTGCTGCCGCGCTACTTCGACTTCCCGCTGGCGGCGTTCCTGGTGCCGACGCTCGGCATGTTCGCCTTCAAGGTGCTCCACTCCCTGTGGCTCTACGCGGCCCGGGTGCGCTGCAGCCGGCGCCAGCGCCTGGGCGCGGCGGTGGCCGGCATGGCGCTGACCCACACCATCGCCCGCGGCGTCATCAAGGGTCTGCTCACCAACAACGCCCCCTTCTTCCGCACCCCGAAGTCCGAGGACAAGCCGGCGCTCATGGCCGGGCTGGCCATGGCCGCCGAGGAGATCGCCATGCTCGGCCTGCTCTGGGGCGGCTGCGTCGCGGTGCTGGCCGTCTACGGCCCGAACCACCCCGAGGCGCTGCTGTGGGCGACGGTGCTGGCGGTGCAGTCGCTGCCCTACGTGGCGGCCCTGGCGCTGTCCATGGCCAACGCCTTCCCGGCCCAGGCGCCCATCGGCCTGCCCGCGCCGGAAGCGCGCAAGGCCCGCGCCCCGCTGCCCGCCACCGCCGTCACCCGGACCATGGCCTGACCGGAGGCCCCGGGAACCCGTGCGGGAGGCGCGCCCGCGCGGCGATTGGTTTTTGAATAGACAGGATTTACAGGATTGACGGGATTCTGTGTGGGGGCTTTGGGCAGGGCCAGGTGTTGGTGAGCCCATGGGCCCCGGCCAATGCCCCATCGCCCCGGGGGCGGGCCTCCCACAGGCTCCGCTCGGGCCGCCGGGGCCGGAGAACCCTTGTGGGAGGCGCGCCCTCGCGGCGATTTCTCCCGCATCGAATGGACTGGAGCTTGGTTCTGTGACTCCGGGCGCCGAGACGGCCGGCCACCCCCATCGGCCTCAGGCCTGGCCTCATCGCCCCGAGGGCGGGCCTCCCACCGGCTGCGGCCGGGCCGCCGGGGTGTGCAGATAAATCTGCACCTGCCGGGAAGCGCGCCCCGCCATGACGGGGCTCAGGTCTCCCGCGACCGCGCCGCCTCACGCTCCTCGCGCCAGGCCTGGGCGCGGGCGTACTGCTCGCGCAGGGAGGTCATCTGGGCGGAGAGGGCGGCGCAGGCCGCCTCGGCGTTGCCCTCCCGCAGCGCGGAGAGGATGCGCCCGTGCTGGGACAGCACCTCGGCGCGGTCGCGTAAGCGGTAGACCACCAGGTTCATGACCGGCTGCAGGGCCTCGATCACCGCGTGCATCACGAACTCCAGCACCGGGTTGTGGGCGGCGGCCACCAGGGCGCGGTGGAAGCGCACGTCCGAGGCGCAG
>JAQVKR010000410.1 GCA_028694565.1 Gammaproteobacteria bacterium
CCTCCTCCGCCCGCCGCCAGGCCACCGCCACGTCCGGCCGGGGGGAGGCGTCCGAGTCCAGCACGATGGCGAGCCGCGCGCAGCCCCCGGCGAAGACCTCCCCGTGATGGCCGGCCCGCAGGCGCAACCCGGCGAGATTGCGATAGGTGTAGAGGATGGAGACAACCGCCTGGCCGCCCAGCACGAAGGTGAGCACGAAGGCGAGGTTGTTGCTGTAGTTGATGGCCCCGAGCAGCATCACCACCAGCAGCGCGCCGAACAGCAGCCCCTGCCGGGTGGGGAGGATATAGATGCGGTGGCGCTCCAGGATCGCCGCCTCCGCGCCGCGGGGGCGCCGGGTGGCCAGGCGCCGCCACACCCGGCGGTGAATCGCTGTGGCTGTCCCCGTCATCGCGCGGCGCTCCTCAGGGAACGGGCACGCTGTCCAGCAGCCGGGCCGCCAGCATGTCTCCCGGTCGACCCAGCCACTCCCCGGCTCCCGCGAGGCGATGCCCGGCGACGGCCGCGAACACGGCCTGCACGTCCTCGGGCAGCACATGCTCCCGTCCCGCGAGCAGGGCCCAGCCCCGGGCGGCGTGCAGCAGCGCGAGCCCGCCCCGGGGCGACAGGCCGGCGTGCAGCGCCGGGTCGCTGCGGCTGCGCCCGATCAGCGCCTGGAGATAGTCGAGCAGCGCAGCGGAGACATGCACCCCGGACACCTCGGACTGCAGGGCGAGCAGCGCGCCGGGATCCAGGCAGGGCTCGAGGCCGGCCATCACCAGCCGCCGATCCCGGCCCGCCAGCAGGGCCCGCTCGGCCCGTATGTCGGGGTAGCCGAGGCCGATGCGCATCAGGAACCGGTCCAGCTGGGACTCGGGCAGGGGGAAGGTGCCCACCTGCTGGGACGGGTTCTGGGTGGCGATGACGAAGAAGGGCTCCGGCAGCGGACGGGTCTCCCCCTCCACCGTCACCTGCCGCTCTTCCATCGCCTCCAGCAGCGCGCTCTTGGTCTTGGGGGTGGCGCGGTTCACCTCGTCGGCCAGCACCAGCTCGGTGAAGATGGGACCGGGATGGAAGGTGAAACCGCCGCGCTCGCGCTCGAACACCGACACGCCGAGAATGTCCGCCGGCAGCAGATCGCTGGTGAACTGGATGCGGTTGAACCGCAGCCCCAGCACCCGGGCCAATACATGGGCCAGGGTGGTCTTGCCGACGCCGGGCAGATCCTCGATCAGGAGATGTCCGCGGGCGAGCAGGCAGACCAGCGCCAGCCGCACCTGCCGCTCCTTGCCCAACACCACCTCGCTCGCGCTGTCGATGACCCGGGCCAGCTGCTCCCGTGGCGGTCGCGTCGAATCGCTCATGCCAACCTCATTCCTTCAGTCCAATCATCAGGTCCATCACGTTGGTTCCGGTGGGCCCCGTCTGCACCAGGTCGCCGCTCGCCTCCAGGAAGCTGCCGGCATCGGCCCGGGCAAGGCAATCATCGACGTCCAGGCCTTCGAGCCGCCCGCGGGCCACGCTGCCGCCATCCACCAGGGCGCCGGCATCCTCGCCGGGGCCGTCGCTGCCGTCGGTCCCGGCGGCCAGCAAGGAGACATCCGGCCGACCCGCCAGCTCCCCCGCCGCCGCCAGGGCCAGCTGCTGGCAGCGGCCGCCCCGCCCCGGCCGGTCCGGCAGGCGCACGGTGGTTTCGCCGCCCCAGAGGTGCAGCCCCGACGGCCCGGCACACAGGGCCCGGGCCAGCCTGCGGCCCGCCGCGGCGGCGTCTCCGGCGACGAACTCCCGGTGCCGGTGCACTGCCAGGCCGAGCTCCCGGGCGGTCCGCTCCGCGGCATCGAGCGCATCCTCGAGGCGGGCCGCCAGCACCGTCTCCACCGAGGCCCAGGCGGGATCCCCGGGCGCCGGAGCCGGCGGCGCCAGGCCCAGCCAGGGCCGCAGCCACGGGGGCAGGCCGTCCGGATCCGGGGCTCCGGCGCGATCCGCGACCAGGGGCCCCGAACCGATGACCGCCGGATCGTCGCCCGCCACGTCCGAGATGAGCAGCTGCCATGCCCGCCGTCCCCGCAGGCGGGTCACAAGACGCCCCCCCTTGATCAGGGACAGCGCCTTGCGCACCCGGTTCATGGCGTGGATATCCAGCCCCGAACCGAGCAGCCAGTCGTTGACCCGCACCAGCGACTCCAGCTCCAGCGGCGCCGGCAGCGCCTCCAGCACCGCCGAGGCGCCACCGGAGACGAGGAACAGAAAGCGGGCATCCCCGGGCGCCTCGCGCAAGAACGCCAACAGGCGTTCTCCCGCCGCCAGGCTGCCCGCGTCGGGCAGCGGATGGCCGCCCTCGAGGCAGGGCCAGGGCAGCGGCTCGCAATGGCCGCGCTTGGTGATCACCAGCCCCGCCACGATGCCCTCGCCCAGGGCCGCCAGGGCGCCCCGGGCCATGGCCGGCCCCGCCTTGCCGACGGCCACCAGCCACAGCGGCCCGGCGGGCCGGAGACGACCGAGCGCATCCGCCACGCAGCGCTCGCCCGCGACCGCCTCCAGGGCGCTTCGATAGCAGCGCAGCAACCGCTGGCGTGAAGAAGCGATCACGGGGCCGCCGCGCCCGCGGCCGACCCGGCGGGGCGCGTAATCGCGCCGCCGGTGGATATTCTTCCGGATCGGCCGGCACGGCACGCCGCCGTGAGTCGCAAAATCTGACATATATCCATAAGTATTTGTTAATTATCTACTTTTTATGGTGGCATTATTAAAGTTTTGTTTGCTTCCCGACTCCCCGGCCGGTATAAACCATGCTTCCAGTGTGGATAGGCATTCCATGCCGGCCCACTGGCCCCGAAAACATAAAATCCACAGGGCACAACGACCCTGTACCGGGGACGCCGATGGACTTCAGGGCCGGACCGTGAACGGATCCGGCGTGTGTCACCTCTTCCCATGAGGAGATGGTTGATGGCCTGGAAGTTTCCACGGCTGACCCGGCGTGCCTTTCTGCAAACCACCGGGGCCGGCGCCGCCGGCCTGGGTCTGCTCCAGCCCCTGGAGCTGCTCGGGCGCGATGCCGCACCCGCTGCCGATGCCGGCGAATCCCACAGCTACAGTATCTGCAATTTCTGCTCGTCGCTCTGCAACATCCGCGTCACCACCCGTGAGCAGCACGGAGTGAAGCGCCTCGTCAAGCTCGATGGCAATCCGCACTCCACC
>JAQVKR010000411.1 GCA_028694565.1 Gammaproteobacteria bacterium
CACCGCCAGCATGGGCGTCAGCCTGTTCCCGGACGACGGCGGGGAGGTGGCCACGCTGGTGAAGAACGCCGATGCGGCCATGTACCGGGCCAAGGCCCAGGGCCGCAACAACTACCAGTTCTACACCGCCGAGCTGACCACCATGGCCTTCGAGCGCCTGGCCCTGGAATCGAGCCTGCGCCGGGCGCTCGAGCGCGGCGAGCTGGTGCTTCACTACCAGCCCCAGGTGGCCTGCGGCGACGGCCGCATCACCGGCCTGGAGGCGCTGGTGCGCTGGCGGCATCCGGAGATGGGGCTGGTGGCGCCGGGCCGCTTCATCCCCATTGCCGAGGAGACCGGCCTCATCATCCCCCTCGGCGCCTGGGTGCTGGAGGCCGCCTGCCGCCAGGCCCACGCCTGGCACACGGCGGGCCATCCCGGCCTGACCCTGTCGGTCAACCTCTCCGCGCGCCAGTTCCAGCAGACCGACCTGGTGGAGACGGTGGAGCGCATCCTCGCCGAGACCGGGCTGGAACCCGGCACCCTGGAGCTCGAGCTCACCGAGAGCGCCTTCACGGACAATGCCGAGGAGGCCGTGCGCAGCCTGCACCGGCTCAAGGCGCTCGGCGTGACCCTGGCCATCGACGACTTCGGCACCGGCTACTCGTCCCTGTCCCAGATCAAGCAGTTCCCCATCGACCGGCTCAAGATCGACAAATCCTTCGTGGACGACATCCCCCGCGACGCCGACGACATGACCATCACCCGGGCCATCATCGCGCTGGGCCGCAGCCTGCAGCTGGAGGTGGTGGCCGAGGGGGTGGAAACCGAGGCCCAGCGGGCCTTCCTCGAGGCCGAGGGCTGCGACACGCTGCAGGGCTTCCTGTTCAGCACCCCCGTCCCCGCCGAGGCCTTCGGCGGGCTGCTGCAACGGGAGTCCGCCGAAAAAAAACCGGTTTAACCGCGGATTGACAGGATTTTCACTGATTTAAGCGTTCCGACGACCCGGTCGAACAGCAACCGCGGAAACCGCGCTTCGTCTTCGATGGGGACCCGGACCCGCTCCAGGCCGGGACCGGAACCGCCCGCTTCCCGGCCGCACCGGGATGCAGGGCGGATGGCTGCGGGGCCGGCGATGCCCCAACCCCCGGTGCCGGGCTCCTCCGCCGTAAAAGCAATCCACGCCAATCAATGCAGATCTGCGGTCAGGTCTGTTTGCGGCTCCTGGTTTCCAGCGCCTCCACGCAGGCGGCCAGGCCGGTGGCGAGATCGGGGTAGTCGGGCTCGACGCCGAGCTCCTCGCGCATGCGGCGGTTGTCCAGCCGCTTGGACTCGGCCAGGTAGGAGCGCATGCCGGCGCTGAGCCGCCCGCCCGCCTCCGCGGGATCGATCTGGGGCGGGCGCGGCAGGCCGAGGGCATCGGCCACGCGGTTGAAGTAGTCGGTCATCGTGGTGGGGTGGCCGTCGCTGACATTGTAGACCGCGCCGGGGCGGCCCCGGTCCATGGCCGCCACGCAGGCCCGCACCAGGTCGTCCACATGCACCCGGTTGCTCCACGGGGACTGGGCCTCCCGCAGCACCGGCTCGCCGCGGCGCAGGCGCGCCTCCGGCAGCTTGCCCGGGCCGTAGAAGCCGGGCACCCGCAGCACCACGGCCGGCACGCCGGTGGCCGCGCTCCATTCGGCCAGCGCCCGCTCGGCATCCAGGCGCCGGCGGGCCCGCTCCGCCTGCGGCGCCGGCGGGCGGCTCTCGTCCACCCAGGCCCCGCCGCAGTCGCCGTAGACGCCGGTGGTGCTGATGAGCACCACCCGCTCCGGCAGCCCGTCGGCGGGGATGGCCGCCAGGAAACCCCGCAGGCGCGTGTCGACCATGCCGTCCGACGGGGGCGGGGCGAACCAGTAGAGCCGGGCGCCCCCCAGCGCCAGGCCGGCCGCGGCATCCGGCCGGTCCAGGTCGGCGCGGACCGCGGCCACACCGGGCGCCGCCAGCGCCGCGGCGCTCTCCGCGCCCCGCACCAGCCCCGTCACCCGGCGGCCCGCCGCCCGCTCCCGCCGCGCCACCCGGCGGCCCACGTAGCCGCAGCCCACGATTACCACCTCGTTCATGGGTTCACTTCTCGATGCTGTAGAGGATGTCCATGCCGCTCTGGGTCCCGCTCTCGGCCCGGAGCTTGAAGCGGCGGCTGAGATCGTAGCGCATCTGCACCGAGGTGCCGGGCTCGAACAGGCCCACGCCGTAGCTCACGTAGAGCTTCGGCGACAGATAGCGGCCCAGCACCAGGCTGGTGGACTCCAGGCCGTTCTCTGACTCCACCCGGACATCGTCCAGCCCCAGCGTGTTGCCGATCTGCTTGGCGAGCAGGTTGCCGCCGCTGACGCCCAGCGCCCCCACCGCGCCCATCAGCATCTGCCCGTCGCTCCCGGAGGCCTGGTTCAGCGGCCGCCCCAGCAGCAGGTAGGAGAGCACCTCCGCGTCCTCCATGGGCGGGGTGGAGAACAGGCTCACCCGCGAGGCCTGGGCGGTCCCGGTGGCCTGCAGCCCGGCGACGATGTCGCCCACGCTGCGGGTGGCGCGCAGGTCCAGGGCGGGGTTGTCGATGGGCCCGGCGAAGATCAGGCGGCCGCGGTCGATGGTCAGATCCTGGCCGTAGGCCTTGTAGCGGCCCTCCAGGATGCGCAGCTCGCCCTCGCCCCGCGGGGCCTGGCCGGGAGACTCCCGCACCCGCAGCGACCCGCCGAGGCGGGCGCCGAGACCGAAGCCGGAGAAGGTGACCTTCTCGCCCAGGCGCACGGTCAGGTCGGCGTTCAGCGCGAGCGGGCTCCTCTCCGCCGGCGGCGACCCGGCGTCCACCACCACCACGTCGTCGGAGACCGCCACCGCGGAGGTGGGCAGCTCGCGCAGGGTGATGCGCGCCTCGGGAACGGCCACTTCGCCCTCGACCCGCAGGCGCTGCCCCTGCAGGTCGAGGGTGAGCGCCGGGTCGATGAGGGCCCGGGCCTCGGGCAGGTTCACCGCCTCGAAATCCTTCCCCCGCACCTGCAGCCGCAGCGGCCAGCCCTGCTGCGCATCCAGCGCCACCCGCCCCTCGAGGCTCACCTCGCCCGGCCCGGAACGGGCCCGGCCGGTCAGGGCGATGACGCCCTGCTCGTCGCCGCGGGCGTTCAGCTCGCCCTCGCTCACCCGGATGCCGAGCGG
>JAQVKR010000412.1 GCA_028694565.1 Gammaproteobacteria bacterium
CGTCGCCGTCTTCTCGGACATCAGCTCCATCAAGGAATCGGAGCGCAAGTTCGCCCACCTCGCCCACCACGACGCCCTCACCGGGCTGCCCAACCGGCTGCTGTTCCATGCCCGGCTGGAGCAGGCCATCAACGACGCCCGGCGCAAGGGCGGCAGGCTGGCGGTGTTCTTCATGGACCTGGACCGGTTCAAGGACATCAACGACACCCTGGGCCACGCCGTGGGCGACTCCCTGCTGAAGGAGGTGGCCGCCCGGCTGAGCGGGTGCGTGCGCGAGAGCGACACCGTGGCGCGGCTGGGCGGCGACGAGTTCACGCTGATCCTGACCGGGCTGCAGCGCCCGGACGACGCCGTCCTGGTGGCGCGCAAGATCCTCGCGGCCATGGCGGCCCCGTTCCATCTCGGTGACGAAGCCCGCCAGGTCACCACCAGCATCGGCATCGCCCTCTACCCGCGGGATGCCGAAATCCAGGATCTTCTGGTGGAGTGCGCCGATCACGCCCTGTACGAGGCCAAGGCCGCGGGCCGCAACGCCTTCCGCTTCAGCAATGGCGGGAGAAAGGGCGCGGGACGTCCGCCGGACCCGGGCCAGGGGACCACCTGAGGGCCGTTACCGGGTACACTGCCGGACCGCCCGCCGGGGGTGGCGCGGCCCGCGCCTTGCCGGCGGACGGGGCGGCCGCGATCCCGGCCGCGCCCGATTGCCGTAAAGCGCTCGATGAAAGGAGTCCGCCTTGACCCGATCCCGAACCGTTCTCGTCACCGGCTGCTCCAGCGGCATCGGCCTGTGCGCGGCCCAGGGTCTGGCCGGACGCGGCTGGCGGGTCTTCGCCACGGCCCGCAAGCCCGCCGACCTGCGGCGACTGACGGAACTGGGCCTTGAATCCCTGCTCCTGGATCTGGACGACAGCGACTCCATCGCCACCAGCGTCGGCACCATCCTGGAACGCACGGAAGGGCGTCTCGACGCCCTGTTCAACAACGCCGCCTACGGCCAGCCCGGCGCCGTGGAGGACCTCACCCGCGACGCGCTGCGGGCCCAGTTCGAGACCAACCTGTTCGGCACCCTGGAGCTCACCAACCGGATCATCCCGGCCATGCGCGCCCAGGGCCATGGGCGAATCGTCCAGAACAGCTCCGTGCTGGGACTCGTCAGCCTCCCCTACCGCGGCGCCTACATCGCCAGCAAGTTCGCCCTCGAGGGCCTCACCGACACCCTGCGCCTGGAACTGGCCGGCACCGGCATCCACGTCAGCCTGGTGGAGCCGGGCCCCATCGTCAGCCGCTTCCGCGACAACGCCCACGCCGCCTTCCGGCGCCACATCGCCGCCGAGGCGAGTCCCCACCGGGAAACCTACCGGGCCATGGAGCGGCGGCTCACGAAGCGGGGGCCCGCCGCCCCCTTCACCCTCGGCCCCGAGGCGGTACTGAGGCGGGTGTTCCACGCCCTGGAGAGCCCCCGCCCCAGGGCGCGCTACTACGTCACCTTCCCCACCCACCTGTTCGCCACCCTCCGCCGCCTGCTGCCCCACCGGGCCCTCGACGCCGTCCTGCGCCGCGTTTCCCGCGGCGAGAACCGGTAGATCTTCGTTTTCACCGCGGAGGCACGGAGGACACGGAGGAAAAAGCTAATAGGCGATCCATCCGCAGATTACGCCGATTAAAAGGAACCTTATGGGGGTCATGGTGGAAGAGGGCCCGCACCGCAGTGCGAACAGGAACGCTGCGAGGCTCTGTACGAACGGCCGGCAACCCGATAGCCGGACTCTCCAGGCGGCGTTCCCAATGTCGATAGAGGAAATCTGCGTAATCTGCGGATAAAGATCCTTTCGTTCCTTTCTCCGTATCCTCCGTGCCTCCGCGGTGAATCCCACGTGCCCGGCAAGTATCGAAGCCCGGATGCTGACGCTTCCCGGCCGAGTGCATACAATAAGTGTTTTGCGCCCACGACCCAGGACAGCGAAACCCGACCATGCGAACCTCACGACTGCTGCTCGCCACCCTCAAGGAGACCCCGGCCGACGCCGAGGTCGTCAGCCACAAGCTCATGCTGCGCGCGGGCATGATCCGCAAGTTGGCCGCCGGGCTCTACACCTGGCTGCCCCTGGGGCTGCGGGTGCTGCGCAAGGTGGAGACCATCGTGCGCGAGGAGATGGACCGGGCCGGAGCCCAGGAGGTGCTGATGCCGGCGGTGCAGCCGGCGGAGCTGTGGCAGGAGTCGGGGCGCTGGGAGGACATGGGCGCGGAGATGCTGCGCCTCAGGGATCGCCACCAGCGGGAGTTCTGCTTCGGCCCGACCCACGAGGAGGTCATCACCGACCTCATCCGCAACGAGCTGCGCAGCTACAAGCAGCTGCCGGCCAACTTCTACCAGATCCAGACCAAGTTCCGCGACGAGCGCCGGCCCCGCTTCGGCGTCATGCGCGCCCGCGAGTTCCTGATGAAGGACGCCTACTCCTTCCACCTGGACATGGCCTCCCTGGAGGAGACCTACCAGGTGATGCACGGGGCCTACTGCCGCATTTTCGACCGCATCGGCCTCACCTACCGCCCGGTGCTGGCCGACACCGGCGCCATCGGCGGCAGCGGCTCCCACGAGTTCCACGTGCTGGCCGACTCGGGCGAGGACGCCATCGCCTTCTCCGACGCCAGCGACTATGCCGCCAACGTGGAGCTGGCCGAGGCCCTCGCCCCCGCGGAGGCGCGGCCGGCGCCCGGCGCGGGGATGGCCACCGTCGACACCCCGGAGCAGCACACCATCGAGGAGGTCTCCGCGTTTCTCGAGGTCTCTCCCCGGCAGACGCTCAAGACCCTGGTGGTGAAGGGCGACAGCCCCGAGGCCCCGCTGGTGGCGCTGGTGCTGCGCGGCGACCACGAGCTCAACGCCATCAAGGCGGGCAAGCTCACGGCCGTGGCCGACCCGCTGGAATTCGCCGCCGACGCCGACATCCGCGCCGCGCTGGGCTGCGGCGTGGGCTCCCTCGGCCCGGTGGGTCTCGCCATCCCCGTCATCGTGGATCGCAGCGCCGCGGTGGTGGCCGACTTCGTCTGCGGCGCCAACGTGGACGGTAAGCACCTCACCGGGGTGAACTGGGGCCGGGATCTCCCCGAGCCGGCCGTCGCCGACATCCGCAACGTGGTGCCGGGCGACCCCAGTCCCGACGGCAACGGCA
>JAQVKR010000413.1 GCA_028694565.1 Gammaproteobacteria bacterium
CTGCTCAACGCCCTGATGCAGGCGGTGATCGAGCAGGGTCTGGTGGACGAGGCGTTCGTGGCCCGGCGCACCGAGGGCTTCGCGGAGCTCAAGGAGCACCTGGCCGCCTTCACCCCCGAGGCCATGGCGCCGGTGTGCGGCATCGACGCGGCGACCCTGCGCGAGGTGGCGCGGGTCTACGCCTCGGCCCCCAACGCCATCATCCTCTGGGGCATGGGCGTCTCCCAGCACGTGCACGGCACCGACAACGCCCGCGCCCTCATCTCGCTGGCGCTCATCAGCGGCCAGATCGGCCGCCCCGGCACCGGCCTGCACCCCCTGCGCGGCCAGAACAACGTCCAGGGCGCCTCCGACGTGGGGCTGATCCCGATGGTCTTCCCCGACTACCAGCGGGTGGACGATCCGCGGGCGCGGGCACGCTTCGAGGCCCTGTGGGGCGCCCCGCTGGACCCCGAGCCGGGGCTCACGGTGGTGGAGATCATGCACGCGGCCAAGGCCGGCGACATCCGCGGCATGTACATCATGGGCGAGAACCCGGCCATGTCCGACCCGGACCTGACCCATGCCCGCGCCGCGCTGGCCGCCCTGGAGCACCTGGTGGTGCAGGACATCTTCATGACCGAGACGGCCTGGTACGCCGACGTCATCCTGCCCGCCTCCGCGTTCCCGGAGAAGAGCGGCACCTTCACCAACACCGACCGCCGGGTGCAGCTCGGCCGCGCCGCCCTCGACCCGCCGGGCGAGGCGCGCCAGGACCTGTGGATCGTCCAGGAGATGGCGCGGCGGCTGGGGCTCGACTGGCGCTACGACGGGCCGGCCGGCGTCTTCGCCGAGCTGCGCCGGGCCATGCCCAGCATCGCCGGCATCTCCTGGGAGCGCCTGGAGCGGGAGGACGCCGTCACCTACCCCTGCCCCAGCGAGGACGACCCGGGCCGGCCGGTCATCTTCACCGAGGCGTTCCCGCGCGAGGGCGGCCGCGCCCGGCTGGTGCCGGCGCCCCTGCGCAACGCCGCCGAGCTGCCCGGCGGCGACTACCCCTGGGTGCTCATCACCGGCCGCCAGCTGGAACACTGGCACACCGGCGCCATGACCCGCCGCGCCACCGTGCTCGACGCCATCGAGCCCTTCCCGGTGGCGAGCCTCCATCCGGAGGAGCTGGAGCGGCTCGGCCTGCGCCCCGGGGACGCCGTGACCCTGCGCTCCCGGCGCGGCGCGGTGACCGCCTACGCCCGCGCCGACCGCGGCCTGTCGCCGGGCCAGGTGTTCCTGCCCTTCTGCTACCACGAGGCGGCCGCGAACCTGCTCACCCACGACTTCCTCGACCCGGTGGCGAAGATCCCGGAGTTCAAGTTCTGCGCCGTGCGGGTGGAGCCGGCGGCCGTCCCGGGCGACGCACCAGGAACGTGACGCACTGTCACGGCGGCGTGACAGTGCCCCGGGGTGACGGCCGGCCGGGGTTGCCCGGAGAATTTCCCCGGGATTAGACTAGGTTATTGCCGCAGCACGACCACAATACGAACCATCACAATACGAACAGCGCCGTCTCCGCGATTCGGGAGAACGGCGCGGCCAGGGGATTGCAGCACCACAGGCACGCTTCTTGCGCCAGTCCGCGGAACGCGCTGCCAGGAGGATGACATGCACTATCCGGATATCGCCAACCACGCCCGCCTGGTGCAGGCCGTGGTCCGCGGCAACACCCGGGGCCTGGAAGTCCCGGAGACCCACATCACCCAGTCCTGGCGCCGCTGCGTGGAGGATCACGGCCTGCACCCGGCCGACCGCCGCGAGCCGGTGGTGCTGGAGCGGAGCGAGCTGCTGCAGCGCCAGGAGCGCTGCGACAGGCTGCTCGACATCGCCCGCACGGAGATGACCAGCCTCTACCAGCAGGTGGCGGGCTCCGGCTACGCCATCCTGCTCACCGACCGCGACGGCGTGGTGCTCAACTTCGTCGGCGACCCGCTGTTCACCGAGGCGGCCGCCCGCAGCGGCATGCACGCGGGCGCCATCTGGAGCGAGGCGGCCCAGGGCACCAACGGCATGGGCACCTGCCTGGTGGAGCAGCGCCCGCTGGTGATCCACCACCGCGAGCATTTCCTCGCCCACCACACCGGCCTGACCTGCTCCGCCGCCCCCATCTTCGATCCCCACGGCGAGATGCTGGCGGTGCTCGACGCCTCCAGCGAGTCGAACCTGGCCCAGCAGCACACCATGGTGCTGGTGAACATGTCGGCGCAGATGATCGAGAACCGGGTCTTCCTGTGCGCCATGAAGTCCAGCTACATCGCCCGCTTCCACAGCCGTCCCGAGTTCGTCAGCACCCTGGGCGAGGGCGCCATCGCCTTCGAGCCCGACGGGCGCATTCTCGCCGCCAACCGCAGCGCCCTGTTCCAGCTCGACATGGTCTCCCAGGCGGACATCGTCGGGCGCCCCCTGCAGGAGGTGTTCAACCTCTCCCTGCCCCAGGCGCTGCAGCGGGCCGAGCACCACACCTTCCAGCCCCTGCCCATCCGCGAGGCCCGCGGCGGGCGGCGCTACTTCGCCGTGTTCCAGCCGCCCGAGAACCAGGCCCCGGCGCCCTTCGCCGCGACCACCCGCGGCCGCCACGCGGCCCCGGCGGTGGCGGCGGAGACCGACGGGCGGCGCGACCCCCTGGCCGCCCTGGAGTTCGGGGACGCGCGCATGCGCCGCAACATCGAGCGCGCGCGCCGCCTGAGCGACCGGGACATCCCGCTGCTGCTGATGGGCGAAACGGGCACCGGCAAGGACATGTTCGCCAAGGCCGTGCACCAGGCCGGGCGCCGCGGCCACAAGCCGTTCGTGGCGGTCAACTGCGCCTCGCTGCCGGAAACGCTCATCGAGAGCGAGCTGTTCGGCTACCGCCCCGGCGCCTTCACCGGCGCCAGCCGCGAGGGCAGCCGCGGCAAGATCCTGCAGGCCGACGGCGGCACCCTGTTCCTGGACGAGATCGGCGACATGCCCCTGCACCTGCAGGCGCGCCTGCTGCGGGTGCTGGAGGAGCGGGAGGTGTTCCCGCTGGGCGGAGAGACCGCCGTAGCGGTGGACATCCGCCTCATCAGCGCCACCCACCGGGACCTGAAGCAGCAGGTGGCCGAGGGACGCTTCCGCCAGGATCTCTACTACCGCCTGCACGGCATC
>JAQVKR010000021.1 GCA_028694565.1 Gammaproteobacteria bacterium
CATGGCGGACATCCAGCGCATCGAGGTCATCCGTGGGCCCAATGCCGCCACCTACGGCTCCAATGCGTTTTCCGGCGTCATCAGCATAACCACCCGCCACAGCGCCGAGACCCACGGCGAGTTCGTGCAGGCCACCGCGGGCAGCAACGGCATCGGCGACCTGTTCTACCGCCACGGCGGCAGCCGCGGCGACCTGGACTACCGGATCAGCCTGGGCTACCGCCAGGACGCCGGCGTCGGGGATCGCCAGGACGACTGGCGATCGCGGCAACTGAACCTGCGCGGCGACTACCGCCTCTCCGATCATGACGTTCTCCAGGCGCAGTTCGGCTTCCTGCAGGGGCCGCGGGGCCGGGGGACGCCCGGCGAACGCGGCAACCTGCCACGGGAGGCCAAGGTCCACAGCCATTTCCAGCAGTTGCGCTGGGAGCGCTCCATCGAGCCGGGCGAGGATCTCGCCGTGCAGTTGTTCCACACCTATGTGGATACCAACGAGGGGTTTCTGGGCGGACCCTATTTCGGCTACTACCTGCCCCTGGATTTCGACGTCCGCACCGAACGCTGGGAGCTTGAGCTCCAGCACACCCTCAGCCCCGCGGACGACCTGCGCCTGGTATGGGGCGGGAGCGCGCGGCTGGACAGCGCCGACTCCACCAGCTACCTGGACGCGGACGACGGCCAGGAGAACGAAATCCAGCGCCTGTTCGCCAATGCCGAGTGGCGGATGAGCGACACGCTGCTGATGAACCTCGGCGGGATGGTGGAGCACAACGGCATCACCGGAACCGACTTCGCCCCGCGCCTGGCGTTCAACTACCGCCCCGCGGCCGGCCATACCCTGCGCACCTCGGTGTCCACCGCCACCCGCACCCCGTCGATGTTCGAGGCCTTCGGCAATCAGCATTTCTGCATCGAGTCGCTGGGCCTGTGTGAGCAGACCATCCTCAGCGACGGTCAGCTCGATGCCGAACGCATCACCGCCTACGAACTGGGCTATAATCTGGAGCTTGCCGACCTCAGGACGATGGTCGATATCCGGCTGTTCAGGGAAGAACTCAATGACGTCATCGGAATGTATTTCGCCGCGACGGGCCTGCCCCCCTGGTTGGATGTGGTGGAGCCCGGGGCCTGGGACTTCGTCAACGATGACGATATTCTCCTCACCGGCATCGAGACCCAGCTGGACTACCGTCCCGATCGCCACAGCGGCCTGCGGCTGGCCTACTCCTACACCCGGGTCGAGGCGGACGATCACCGCGAGGAGTACAGCCGCAGCGTACCCCGCCATACCGCCAGCCTGTTCCTGTTCCACCGCTTCCACAGCGATCTGCGGGCCAGCCTCCTGTACAGCTTCACCAGCGGCATGACATGGCTCGGCGACGGCAGCACGGTCGATCCGGCACATCGCCTCGATCTCAGGCTGGCGAAACCCTGGCGTTCCGGGGGCGTCAGGGGAGAGCTGGAGCTGGTGCTGCAGAATGTCCTCGGCGAATACCACGATTTCGTCTACCAGAATTCGTTTGCACCCCAGGCCTATCTGCAGCTGAGCCTGCAAATGGACTGAGACCGGAGACGATCGCACAGGCCGAGGCAATGGACGCGCACACTACCCGGCAACGCTGCCACGGCAGGGATGCGAAGCAGGCGTCAATCCGCGGCTGCGGGCGTGTTCTCCTATTGCTTCTCGGTTTCCTGCTCCACATCCAGGCCCATGCCGCGGAGGTCCCCCGCATCCTTGTTCTGACGGAAGTGGCCGGGGGCGTGTACGGCCAGACGCTGGAGGGGCTGGAGCAGGTCCTCGCTGCGCTGCCGGAGGAGTCGCGGCCGCGGATCGTGGTGCGCGAGCTGCCCAAGTCGCAGGCACTCCCTGATACGAACGGCTACGACCTGCTGGTGAGCCTGGGCAGCGACATGGCGGCGCGCCTGATGGCCAGCCCCCCGGATGTGTCGCTGCTGTGCCTGCTCATTCCCCGGCTGACGTTCAGGCACCTCGTTTCGCAGCTGCCGGAACCGGCGCGTGAGCGGGTATCCGCCATCTACCTGGATCAGCCCTTCGCGCGCACCCTGCATCTCCTGCAGAGCGCGTTTCCCGAGGCCCGCGACATAGCCGTGCCGCTCGGCCCCTCATCCGCCCTGGAGAAGGCGGAGCTCGAAGCGGCCGCGTCGCCCCATGGGCTGCGGCTGCACCTGGCGCAGATCCGGGAGGACGAGAACCCCCTGCGTGCCATACTCGGTCTGCTCGACGATTCGGATGTCGTCCTCGCACTGCCCGATCCGGTCGTCTACAACCAGTACAGCGTGCAGGGCATCCTGCTGGCGACCTACCGGCGCGAGATTCCGGTGATCGGCTTCTCCCGCGCCTACGTGAGGGCCGGCGCGATCGCCGCGGTGTACACTGCGCCGATACAGGTGGGACGTCAGGCCGGAGACCTGATACGCGACGCATTCGCCATGGATCCCCCGCGGCTGCCGCCTCCCCAGCCGCCCGATGAGTACGAGATTGCCGTGAATCGCCAAGTCACCCGCTCGCTCGGCATCATCCTTCCCGATGACGCCGATCTGCTCGGGCAGGTCCGGCGGATGGATGCCGTGCCGGAGAGCCCGCCATGAAAAACTGGGGCATCCGCCACAAGGTGCTGCTGCTGGCGCTGGTCCCGACGCTGGTGCTCTCGCTGATCCTGAGCGCCTATTTCATCTCCGTGCGCATCTACGATCTGGAAGAGGCCATGCTCGATACCGGGCGGATGCTGGTCCAGCAGCTCGCCCCCGCCGCGGAGTACGGCGTCTTCTCGGGCAACGGGGAGATTCTCCAGGGCCTGGTGAACGCGATCCTGGAAGAGCAGGATATCCGTGCCGCGGCCATCTACGATTCCGACCTTCAGCTGCTGGTCCGCGCCGGACCGGAATTCGCCCCGCATGATCGCCCGCTGGTGAACACCCACAGCGGCGTGGCGATGTCCGAGGCGCGCAACGGCCGTTCGATCATATTCCATGCCCCGATCGTGATCGGCAACGTCCGGGTCACCGATTTTCCCGACCAGATGGCCGGCCCCGGCACACAGTCCGCGGCGGGAACCCGGCTGCTCGGTACCGTGGCCGTCGAAGTGTCGCGCACGGGCACGCTGCTCAAGAAATACCAGGCCATCATCAATGGCGCGATCCTGCTCGCGGGGGTGCTGGCCATCAGCGCCGTCGTCGCCCTGCGCATCGGCCGCAGCGTCAGCGACCCCATCCTCGCCCTGACCCGGGCGGTCGACCGGATCCGTTCCGGCGACCTGGATACGCGCGTCCCGCCGGAGGGCGGCGGCGAGCTGAACACCCTCGCCTCCGGGGTGAACGCCATGGCCGAGTCGCTGGGCTCGGCACGCAGCGAAATGCAGGAGAACATCGATCAGGCCACCGCCGATCTGCGTGAAACCCTGGAAACCATCGAAATCCAGAACATCGAGCTGGATATCGCACGCAAGCGCGCCGAGGACGCCAACCGGGTCAAGTCGGAGTTCCTGGCCAACATGAGCCATGAAATCCGCACCCCCATGAACGGCATCATCGGGTACACGGAACTGCTGCAGAAGACCCGGCTCAAGGGGGTGCAGTCCGAGTATGTGGCAACCATCGAGAAATCGGCCTCGGACCTGCTCAACATCGTCAACGACATTCTCGACTTCTCCAAGATCGAGGCGGGCAAGCTCTCCCTCCAGGTGAGCGACTTCCCGCTGCGCGACGCGGTGGAGGACGTGGTGTACATGCTGGCGCCGGGAGCCCGGCAGAAGGGCCTGGAGCTGATCTCGCTGTTCTACTCGGATGTCCCCGACCGCGTACGGACCGACTCCACGCGGCTGAAGCAGATCCTGATCAACCTGGTGGGCAACGCCATCAAGTTCACCAACCGCGGCAGTGTCGCCGTGCGCGTCATGCTGGAAGAGGAAAACGAGGAGAACTCAACCCTGCGCATCACCATCGCCGACACGGGTATCGGCATGGATCGCGAGCAGCTGGCGCAGCTGTTCAAGCCGTTTCACCAGGCGGACGGCTCGCCCAGGCGCCTGTTCGGCGGCACCGGCCTGGGGCTCATCATCTCCAAGAAGCTGGTGGAGCAGCTCGGTGGCTCCATCAGCGTTGAGAGCGAACTCGGCCGGGGTTCGACCTTCACCTTCACTTTCACCTGTCCCACGAGTCCCGCGGCGCGGAATCCGCACGCCGACGGCCTCGCCGATCGCCGCGCCCTGATCTGCGAGCCCCATCCCCTCGCGCGCACCGCGCTCCGGCACCTGCTCACCGGCTGGCGCATGCAGGTGACCGAGGTCGATGACCGCAATCGCATCGCGGCTCACCTCGACAACGCCCGCGCGCAGGGACATCCCGTCGACCTCGTCCTGATCGGCACGGCGGCGGGCGACACCTGCAACAGCGATGTGGAGTCCCTGCTCGGCACCCTGTGCCGGAACGATGGCCCACCGGTCGTGCTGCTGCCCAACGCCAGCCCCCACCAGCTTGTGTGCAGGGAGCGCCTCAGGGCGCTGGGGGCCGCCGCCATATTGCCCAAGCCGGTGTCACAGCAGCGGCTGCGCAGGGAGCTGATCGCCGTTCTGCTGGGACAGGCGGACGGCCCGGCGGCCGCCGGGCCCGGCGTGCCGGACAACGTTCCACCCGCCCCCGGAGGCACGCCTTCGGTGCTCGTGGTCGACGACAATGCCGCGAATCTGAAGCTCGCCACCATCATGCTCGAGGAACTCGGGTTGCGGGTGACCCAGGCCTGCGATGGCGTCGAGGCGCTCGAAGCGCTGCGCGAGCAGGATTTCGACGCCGTGCTGATGGATATCCAGATGCCGCACCTGGATGGGGTGAATGCCACCCGCGAATTGCGCGCCATGGAAAGGGAGGGACTGCGCACGCCGGTCATCGCGCTCACCGCCCACGCCATGGCCGGCGAGGCGGAGAAACTGCTGGCCGCGGGCCTGGACGACTACCTGTCCAAGCCCTTCAACTCCCGCCAGCTCGCCGAGAAACTGAAGTGCTGGCTGACATTGCCGGGAGCGTCCCCCGCCGGTCCGGAAACGGGTCCGGAACCCGTGCCGGGGGACGCGGTCATCGACCATGATCTCGGAATCCGGCTGGCCAACGGCGATCGGGGGCTGGCCGACGAGATGCTGCGGCATCTCGTCGGGGAACTGTCGGAGAAGATCGGGGCCATCGCCGAGGCCCATGCGGGCGGGGAACTGGCCCGGATGCGGGAACTGGTGCACCGCGTCCATGGCGGCGCCTGCTTCACCGGCGTTCCCCGCCTGAAGGCGTCCGCCGAGCGACTCGAGCGGGCGCTTCTGGCCAGGGACGACGAGGCGGCAATCGCCAGCGCCCATGCCGCCTTCCGCGACGCCGCCCACGCGGTTCTCGCGGCGGCGGGCGACGGTGCGTCGGCGGTCAGGGAGCAGCGGTCAAAATAACGAACGCGAGCGCGTAGGCGCCATCATCGGAAATGCTGAGGTGGCAGTCCCGGGCCTGGAGCGCCCGCAGCCGCTCCAGGGCCGATCCACTGCACCGGATGCCCGGCCGTCCCAGCTCGTCGTGAACCACCGCCAGCTGGCGCAGGGTGATGCCGTCGCGGAAACCGGTGCCCAGCGCCTTGGCGAACGCCTCCTTGGCGGCGAAGCGCTTGGCCAGGAACCGTCCGGGATCCGCCGCGCGACGGAACTCCTCGTGTTCGGCGCCGGCCAGGATGCGGCTGCTGTAGCGCTCGCCGAAGCGCTGCAGTCCCCGTGTCAGGCGCGCCACCTCCACCAGGTCGGTCCAGATGCCCGCAATGCCCATCACCGCGCCGCGTCCATGAGCCGGCGCATTTCCGCGACCGCTTCGCGCAACCCCGTGATGACCGCCCGGGCGATGATGGCGTGACCGATGTTGAGCTCGTTGAGTCGCGGCAGGGCCGCGATGGGGTGGACATTCCGGTAGTTGAGCCCGTGGCCCGCATTCACCATCAGTCCCGCCGCCCCGGCGTGGCTCACGGCCGCGGCCACGCGCTCCCGCTCCGTTTCGCGGCCGCGCGCATCGGCGGCATCGGCGTAACGCCCGGTATGGATCTCGACGGTGGGCGCGCCGGCGGCCACCGCGGCATCGATCTGGACCGGGTCGGGATCGATGAACAGGGAGACCTCGATTCCCGCCGCGGCCAGGCGCGCGCAGGCATCGCGCACCCGGGAAAGCTGACTCGCCACGTCCAGCCCACCCTCGGTGGTCAGTTCCTGGCGCTTCTCCGGCACCAGGCAGCAGTGCTCCGGCCGGTAGCGTTCGGCAATCGCCAGCATCCCGTCGGTTACCGCCATTTCCAGATTCATCCGGGTCTGCAGGGTCTGCCGCAGCAGTTCCACGTCCCGCTCCTGGATGTGCCTGCGATCTTCGCGCAAGTGCACGGTGATGCCGTCCGCACCGGCCAACTCGGCCTCGGCGGCCGCCTGGACGGGATCGGGAAAGCGGGTTCCCCGGGCCTGGCGCAGGGTGGCGACATGATCGATGTTGACGCCAAGCAGAAGACGGCTCTGCCCAGTCACTTGGTGGTCCTCCTTCTACGGATCCGGAGCAGCAGGTCCCGGCTTTTGAGCGGCCGCGGGCCCAGGTGGGGAGCAAGGATCGCGGCCAGGAGGCGCTGGACCTGCCTCCGGCAGATCCCGTCGAGCGGGGCGTCCGCGGCCAGGGCCTGCAGACAGCGGCCCAGGATGGCTACACCGCCGGCGGGAGCGTCGCGATCCGCGTCGGCCGGGACCGCCCCCCGTTGCGGTTCATAGTGGTAGCGCCTGTCGGCCGACAGCGCAGCGCCCCGGGCGTCCTCGCGCAGCTGCAGCCCGTAACCCAGGACGTCGAGGAGCCGTTTCTCGAACCGACGCAGTATTGTCGGGTCGCAGCCATGGGTTTGCAACCCGCCGAGCGCCTCATGGTAGGCGGAGAACAGCTCGGGCGCCGGATCGTGCCGCGTGAGCAGGCGCAGCAGCACTTCGTTGAGGTAAAACCCGCAGACCAGCGCATCCCCCTGCAGGTGCAGCGCCGTTCCCGCCGGTTCGGCACCGGTGAGGGTCGCCAGTTCTCCGGCCGCCGACCAGGACAGGAGCAGCGGCACGAATGGCTGCAGCAATGGCCGGACGCGGGAGCCGGGGCGGCGGGCGCCGCGGGCCACGATGCCGATGCGTCCGTAGTCGCAGCTCAGCACCTCGATCAGCCGGCTGGTCTCGCGATAGGCGCGTTGGTGCAGCACGTAGGCGGGCTGCAGGCTTACCCGCTCGGACATGGATGGCGGTCCGGGTTCAGTGGGAAACGTCAGTCGTTCTGGTAACCGAGACTGGCCAGGCTTCGCTCGTCATCGGACCAGCCTTCGCGGATTTTCACCCACAGCCGCAGATAGACATGGGCGTCGAACAGCTTCTCCATGTCGTGGCGGGCCTGCCGGCCCACCTCCTTGAGCTGCTCCCCGCCCTTGCCGATGACGATGGCCTTCTGCCCGGCGCGCTCGACCCAGATGACGGCGCTGATGCTGCGCCGGCCCTCCTCCTCGCGGAACTCCTCGAGCTCCACCGCCAGGGCGTAGGGCACCTCGTCCCCCAGGCTGCGCATGAGCTTTTCGCGCACGATTTCGGCGGCCAGGAACCGTTCGCTGCGATCGGTGAGCTGATCGGCATCGAACAGCCAGTCACCCTCAGGCAGCTGGCTTGCGATGATTTTCTCCAGGACATCGAGATTGTCGCCGGAGTAGGCCGACAGGGGAACGATATCGAGGAACCCGGCCTTGGCGGCCAATGCCTGCAGGTGGGGCAGCAGGCGGGTCTTGTCGGCGATGCGGTCCACCTTGTTCACCGCCAGGATCACCGGCCGCCCCGCCTCCATGACACGCTTCAGGAGCTGGGCGTCCTCGTCGGTCCAGCGCAGGCCGTCCACCAGCATCACGATCACGTCCACCTCGGCCAGGGTGCTGAGCGCGGCGCGGTTCATGTAGCGGTTGATGGCCCGCTTCCCACCCTGGTGGACACCCGGGGTATCCACGTACACCGCCTGCACCGCACCCTCCGTCTTGATCCCGAGAATCCGGTGGCGGGTGGTCTGGGGCTTTGGCGAAGTGATGCTGATCTTCTGCCCGAGAAGGCGGTTGAGCAGCGTCGACTTGCCCACGTTGGGGCGCCCGACAAGGGCGACGAAACCGCTGCGGCGGGCTTCGGGTTCACTCATTGGTGATGTTCCTGAGGGCGATGCGTGCAGCCTCCTGCTCGGCGCGTCGCCGGCTGCTGCCCGTACCGCGCGTGGTCATGTCCAGGCCCTCGATCCGGCACTCCACCCGAAAGACCTGGGCATGCGCCTCTCCTTCGACGGAATCGACCAGATAGGTGGGCAGGGCGAGGCGGTGGGCCTGCAGATACTCCTGCAGGCGGGTCTTGGGATCCTTCAGGGTGCCCTGTGGCGACAGGGCATCCAGGCGTTCGGCGTACCACTCCAGCACGCAGCCGCGGCAACGCTCCATGCCGGCGTCGAGATAGATGGCGCCGATGACGGCTTCCAGCGCGTCGGCCAGAATGGATTCGCGGCGATAGCCGCCGCTCTTGAGCTCTCCGGAGCCGAGCAGCAGGTAGTCCCCGAGCCCGAACTCCCGCGCCAGGACGGCCAGGGTCTCACCCTTGACCAGGCTGGCGCGCAGCCGGCTCAGCTCGCCTTCTTTCGCCTGCGGAAACCGGCGATAGAGTTCCTCGGCCATGACGAAGCTGAGTATGGCGTCGCCGAGAAACTCCAGCCGCTCGTTGTTGTCCTTGCGGAAACTCCGGTGCGTCAGCGCGCACTCGAGGAGTTCGGTTTGCTGAAATCTGTGACCCAGGTGGCGGAACAGTGGATCGATCGGTGGTCTTGTCACTGAGCCACGAATTCCTCGCTGTCGTCGAAGCTGACCACCGCATCAACGTTGGCGATCATGGGGATGCGGACCTCGTAGGTCACCCGGATGGTGAGTTTGCCCTGCTGGTTTTCAATCTTGACGTTATCTCTTTTTACCCGATCCACATCATCTATATCCAGACGACGCATCAGCAACTTCATGATTTCGGATGGGTCCTTCCGGGTGATAAAGGGCTCCTCGTGCAGCGACTGCAGTGCGCTCGTGACCTTGTAGTGCTCCAGGTAGACCGGCGTCAGCCGCAGCACCAGCAACGCGAAGAAGGCGACGAGCCCCAGGACGATCAGCCACCCGATGGCGGTCATTCCTCTCTGGCCGAAGCGTGTTCCCATGGTCATCCTCCTGCGGTGGTCGGGGTTGGGATCGAGTATAGCGCCTGCGCCTGATCTTACAGGTCCGCACCGCGCCACTCGTCGAGGGGAACACGAACCGCCGGTCCCGACAACGACGCCGGGGCCGTCACAGCCCCTCCGCGGCAACGCCGCATACACGGAAAAGCTATACGCTGCGACGCCCCGAGGCAAGCCGGGAACCGGCGGCCGCGGCCGGTGCCCGCGGCGGAGCGTCAATCGATACCGGACCCGATGCGGGACCAGGAAATGCCCCCGGCCTCACCGTCGTAGTTCATCCAGATCAGGAATGCCTTGCCCACCAGGTTCTCCTCGTGAACCGTTCCCCAGTAACGGCTGTCGTTGCTGTTGTCTCGGTTGTCTCCCATGACGAAGTACTGGCCGGCCGGGACCACGAACTCACCCTCGACGGAAGGCTGGCCGTTGCGCACCAGGATGTGGTGGGGCACCCCGTCGAGCAGTTCCATGCGCTCCTCGGCGCCGGTCATGACGGCTCCCGCCCCCTCCCCCTGGTAGATCCCGAGGGAATCCTGTCCGGCGGGCTGCCCGTTGATATAGACGGTCTTGTTGTAGTAGGCAACCCGATCCCCGGGCACGCCGACCACCCGCTTGATATAGTCGACGCCCGGATCCTGGGGATAGCGGAAGACCACGACGTCGCCGCGTTCGGGCTCGCCCACGTCCAGCACCTTGCTGTTGAGGACCGGCAGGCGGATGCCGTAGGCGAACTTGTTGACCAGGATGAAGTCGCCCACGAGCAGGGTGGGCATCATCGAGCCGGAAGGAATCCGGAACGGCTCCACCACGAACGAGCGCAGCACCAGAACGGCGAGCACGACCGGGAAGAAGGAGCGCGCGTATTCGACCACGACGGGTTCGCGCGGCGGCTCCGCGGCGGCTGCAGCGCCTTCTTCCGCGGCCAGGGAGCGGCGTTTCGGCGCCCACAGCAGGGCGTCCAGGGCCCATATTCCACCGGTCAGGAAGGTGGCGAGCACGAGCAGTGTCGGGAAATCAAGGCTCATAGTTATTTCTTCTCTACCTGCAGGATGGCGAGGAAGGCTTCCTGGGGAATCTCGACTTTGCCGAGTTGCTTCATGCGCCGCTTGCCCGCTTTCTGCTTTTCGAGCAACTTGCGCTTGCGCGAAACATCGCCGCCATAGCACTTGGCCAGTACGTTCTTGCGCAGGGCCTTGACCGTGCTGCGGGCGATGATGTGATTGCCGATGGCCGCCTGGATGGCCACTTCGAACATCTGCTGGGGAATGATCTCCTTCATCTTCTCCACCAGGTCGCGGCCGCGGTTGTAGGCCTTGTCCCGATGGACGATGAGCGAGAGCGCGTCCACCCGCTCGGCGTTGATGAGGATGTCGAGTTTCACCAGGTCGGCGGGCTGGAACCGCTTGAAGCTGTATTCCAGCGAGGCGTAGCCGCGGCTCACCGACTTGAGCCGGTCGAAGAAGTCCAGCACCACCTCGTTCATCGGCAGCTCGTAGGTGAGGGTCACCTGGTTGCCGAGATACTGCATGCGCTTCTGCGCGCCGCGCTTCTCCACGCACAGGCCGATGACGTTGCCCACATGCTCCTGGGGCACCAGGATATGGGCCTCCACGATGGGCTCCCGGATCTCGCGGATGCGGCCCGGCTCCGGCAGGGTCGCCGGGTTGTCGACCGAGATGATCTCGTCGGCCGTGGTGAGCACCTCGAAGACCACCGTCGGGGCGGTGGTGATGAGGTCGATTTCATACTCCCGCTCCAGGCGCTCCTGGATGATCTCCATGTGGAGCATGCCCAGGAATCCGCAGCGGAAGCCGAAGCCGAGCGCCGTGGAGGTCTCGGGCTCGTAGAACAGGGCCGCATCGTTCAGGCTCAGCTTGGCCAGGGCGTCGCGGAAATCCTCGTAATCGTCGGAATCCACCGGGAACAGCCCGGCGAACACCTGGGGGCGCACCTTCTGGAAGCCGGGCAGCTGCTTCTCCGCCGGCCGGTTGGCGTGGGTCAGGGTGTCGCCCACGGGCGCCCCGTTGATGTCCTTGATGCCGGCCACGACGAAACCCACCTCGCCGGCGCGCAGGGCCTCGGTGCGGGTTCGCTTGGGGGTGAAGATGCCGACCTGGTCGAGCAGGTGATCCCGTCCGGTGGACATGACGCGGATCTTGTCGCCGGGGCGCAGCGTGCCGTCCATCACCCGGACCAGCGACACCACGCCGAGGTAGTTGTCGAACCAGGAATCGATGATGAGGGCGCGCAGGGTGCCTTCCGGGTCCCCCTGCGGCGGCGGGATGTCGGCGACGATCCGCTCGAGCAGTTCATCGACCCCGAGACCGGTCTTGGCGCTGACCCGGGAGGCGTTGTCCGCCTCGATGCCCACGATCTCCTCGATCTCCTGGATGACCCGCCCGGGCTCCGCCTGGGGCAGATCGATCTTGTTCAGCACCGGGAGGACCTCGAGCCCCTGCTCGAAAGCCGTGTAGCAGTTGGCGACCGTCTGGGCCTCCACGCCCTGGGCGGCATCCACCACCAGCAGCGCCCCCTCGCAGGCCGCCAGGGAACGGGAGACCTCGTAGGAGAAGTCCACATGGCCGGGGGTGTCGATGAAGTTGAGCAGGTAGCTCCGCCCGTCCCGCGCCTGGTAGCGCAGGGAGACGCTCTGGGCCTTGATGGTGATGCCGCGCTCCCGCTCCAGGTCCATGGAATCGAGCACCTGCGCGGACATTTCGCGATCCGCCAGCCCGCCGCAGTTCTGAATCAGACGGTCGGCCAGGGTGGATTTGCCGTGATCGATATGCGCGATGATCGAGAAGTTGCGAATGTGGCTCAGGGCACTCACGGCGTGTCGGCGATCCTGGATTCCGGCTCTTGGTCGGGACTGATGGAGAGGGGCTTCAGACACTTCCGTGCAGGATTGCGGAGCGGCTTGAAGGCCGGTTCGTGATCCGCCGGGCGGCGGGAGTCGCCGCCACAGCCGCGCAAAACAGGTTCTGGGTCCCCGAAAGGAGCGGATTCTAACGTATTTCGCCTTGGCGAGAAACAAGCCGGGATGACGCCCGGCAGGGGCCGGCGGTTCCGGGACAGCGCCTGGCGGGACGCGGAAACGAAGAAATAAGCGACATATACAACAATTGGTTACGTTGTTCTTTTGATGTTCTGAGCTACCCCTCCGGCCCGGGCTGGCGCCCGGGCCGGAGGCAATCATTCGGGCGGGCTCATTCGCCCTGCGGCACCCGGAGGGCAAAGAACAGGGGACTCCCGTCCCGCTGCACCAGGAGCGCGGCCGATTTTCCGCCGGGCAGGGACTTGATCAGCTCACGGAACTGCTTGGCGCTCTCCACGTCCTGGTTGTTCAGGCGCAGGATCACGTCACCCTGGCGAATGCCGGCCGCGCGGGCCGCGCCGGGTTTCACCGAATCCACCGCGACACCGCCCTGCTCGATTCCCAGGGCATCCCGCTCCTCGGCGCCGAGATCGGAGACGGTCAATCCCAGCCGGCTGTCCTCGATGGGCGAGGGTTCGGGTTTTCCGCCACTCCCGGCGACGGCCTCCTCCTCCGGAAGCTCGCCTATCTCGATCTTGAGGCTCCGCTGCTTGCCGGCCCGGATCAGCTTGACCGGGACCGAGCTGCCCACCTTCGTGGCGCCCACCAGCGGCGGCAGCTCGGAGGACTTGTCCACCAGGTGGCCGTCGAACTCGACAATCACGTCGCCCACCTGGATTCCGGCCTTGGCCGCCGGACTGTCCGGCATCACCTGGGCCACCAGGGCGCCGCGGGGCTGATCCATGCCGAAAGACTCGGCCAGGTCGCGGGTCACGTTCTGGATCAGAACGCCGAGCCAGCCGCGCGAGACGTAGCCCTGGGTCTTCAGCTGATCCACCACCTGCATCGCCATATCGATGGGAATGGCGAAGGACAGCCCCATGAAGCCCCCCGTGCGGCTGTAGATCTGGGAGTTGATCCCGACCACTTCGCCGTCCAGATTGAACAGGGGGCCGCCGGAGTTGCCCGGGTTGATGGCCACGTCGGTCTGGATGAAGGGCACATAGTTCTCGTTCGGCAGGCTGCGCCCCTTGGCGCTCACGATGCCGGCGGTGGCCGAATGATCGAAGCCGAACGGCGAACCGATGGCGAGCACCCATTCGCCGACCTTCAGATCCGCGGAGCTGCCCACGTCCACCACCGGCAGATCGTCGGCTTCCACCTTGAGCAGGGCGAGATCGCTGCGCTCGTCGCTGCCAATCAGCTTGGCAATCAGCTCCCGGCGGTCGCTGAGGCGCACGATTATTTCATCGGCGTCCCGGATTACGTGGTAGTTGGTCAGGAGATAGCCGTCCCGGGAGATGACGAATCCGGAGCCCAGGGACTTGGAGTTGAGGGTCCCGCCGTCATCGCCCT
>JAQVKR010000414.1 GCA_028694565.1 Gammaproteobacteria bacterium
GACTGCGGCGGCTGGAACACCCTGGTGGAGGTGGCCGAGGAGGGCGCGGTCCGCGGGCCCCGCTTCGCCGGCTACGCCGGCGCGCTCTCCGAGGTCAAGCGGCTGGAGGAGGTGAGCCTCGAGGCCGAGCCGCGCCTGCCCACCGGCCTGGTGGAGCTCGACCGGGTGCTCGGCGGCGGGCTGGTGGCCGGCTCGGTGGTGCTCATCGGCGGCGACCCCGGCATCGGCAAGTCCACGCTGCTGTCCCAGGCGCTGGCCCACCTGGGCACCGGGCATCCCTGTCTCTACATCACCGGCGAGGAGAGCCTGCAGCAGGTGGCGCTGCGGGTGCGCCGCCTCGGCCTGCCCGATGCGGGCCTGCGGCTGCTGGCCGAGACCCGCGTGGAGCGCATGCTCCAGGTGCTGGAGCAGGAGCGGCCGCAGGTGGCGGTGGTGGACTCCATCCAGACCGTCTACACCGAGCAGCTGAGCTCCGCGCCGGGCTCGGTGGCCCAGGTGCGCGACAGCGCCGCGGGCCTGGTGCGCTTCGCCAAGCAGACCGGCACCGCGCTGTTCCTGGTCGGCCACGTCACCAAGGAAGGGACGCTGGCCGGCCCGCGCGTGCTCGAGCACATGGTGGACACGGTGCTCTACTTCGAGGGCGAGCGGGGGGCGCGCTTCCGGGTCATCCGCGCGGTCAAGAACCGCTTCGGCGCGGTCAACGAGCTGGGCGTGTTCGCCATGTCCGACCGGGGGCTGAAAGAGGTGAGCAACCCTTCGGCCATCTTCCTCTCCGGTTTCGAGGCGAGCGTGCCGGGCAGCGTCATCATGGCCACCTGGGAGGGCAGCCGGCCGCTGCTGGTGGAGGTGCAGGCGCTGGTGGATCAGAGCCACCTCGGCAATCCGCGCCGGCTCACCCTCGGATTCGACCAGAACCGCATCGCCATGCTGCTGGCGGTGCTCCACCGCCACGGCGGCGTGGCCACCTTCGACCAGGACGTGTTCGTGAACATGGTGGGTGGCGTGCGCGTCACCGAGACGGGCGCTGATCTGCCGGTGCTGCTGGCGGTGCTCTCCAGCCTGCGCAACCGGCCCCCGCCCGAGGGGCTGGCGGCCTTCGGTGAGGTCGGGCTGTCGGGCGAGATCCGCCCCGTCCAGGGCGGTCAGGAGCGGCTGCGGGAGGCGGCCAAGCACGGCTTCCGCCGTGTGCTGGTGCCGCGGGCCAACGCGCCGAAGCAGGCGCCGCCGGGCGTGGAGGTGGTGGCGGTGCAGCGCCTCGCCGAGGCCATCGACGCCATCGGCTGAGGCAGGCAAGAACGACAACCGTTTTTCGGCTCGGGGGTACGCGTGATGTTCGGATTCGATCTGGGGGTGAGCCTGGCGTTCGGGCTCTCGATCCTCAGCCTGCTGCTGTGCGTGGGCTGGGGCGTGCGCTTCTGGAACAGCGGCGGCGGCGACGGGGCCGCGGGCGCCTCGGAGTGGGCGCGGGAGGAAGACGCGCTGAACGAGGAGCTCTGACAATGTTCGAGAACACGATCATCCTCCTCTACCTGGCCCTGGTGGCCTGGCTCGGCTACGTGGGCTACCGCCGCACCCGCAACACCGCCGACTACCTGCTGGCCGGGCGCGACGCCCATCCCTTCGTGATGGCGCTCAGCTACGGCGCCACCTTCATTTCCACCGCCGCCATCATCGGCTTCGGCGGCGTGGCGGCCTGGCTCGGCTACTCCCTCATCTGGCTGGTGTTCCTGAACATCTTCGTGGGGGTGTTCCTGGCCTTCGTGGTCCCCGGCGGCCCCACCCGGGCCATGGGCTGGCGCCTCAACGCCCATACCTTCCCCGAGCTGCTGGGACGGCGGTTCGACTCGCGCGCCATCCAGGTGGCCGGCGGGCTGCTGATCCTGGTGTTCATGCCGCTTTACGCCGCGGCGGTGCTCATCGGCGGGACCCGCTTCCTGGCCTCCTACTTCCAGGTGGACTACCACCTGGCCCTGCTGGCGTTCTCGGTGATCATCACCGGCTACGTGCTGGCGGGGGGAATGAAGAGCGTCATGCTCACCGACGCCCTGCAGGGCAGCATCATGTTCCTGGCCATGCTGTTCCTGGGCTGGTTCACCGTCGACGCCCTGGGCGGCCTGGCGCCGGCCTTCACCCGCCTCGGCGAGGCCTGGGAGGCCACCGTCGGCGGGCCGCTGAGCGGGGTGGAGCTGGCGGCGCTGGCGCCCAACAGCCCCGACTTCCTGCTCAAGCTCGCCACCGTCTGGGGCTTCGAGAGCTGGGGCCGGATGCCGCTGTTGGGCTCCCCCGGCTGGCTGTTCGTGGTCACCAGCATCCTGCTCGGCGTGGGCATCGGCGTGCTGGCCCAGCCGCAGCTGGTGGTGCGCTTCATGACCGTGCAGAGCCGCCGGGAGCTGAACCGCTCGGTGCTCATCGGCGGGGTGTTCATCTTCGTGCTCATCGGCTTCATCTACCTGGTGGGAACCCTTACCAACGCCTGGTTCTACACCTTCGACGGCGGCCGCAACGCGCTGCAGGCGGCGGGCTCCGTCAGCAACGTGATTCCCCACTACATCAAGACCGCCATGCCCCACTGGTTCAGCTTCCTGTTCCTGTTCGCGCTGGTCTCGGCGGCCATGTCCACCCTCTCCAGCCAGTTCCACGCCATGGGCACGGCGGTCGGCCGCGACGTCTTCGAGCAGCTTGCCGGCGGGCAGCGCAACAGCCTGCTGGTCACCCGTGCCGGGGTGGTGCTGATGATCCTGGTCTCGGTCTGGCTCGCCTACGCCTTCGAGCGCGAGCCGGCCGTCATCGCCCAGAGCACGGCGCTGTTCTTCGCCCTGTGCGCGGCCATCTTCCTGCCCGCCTACATCGGGGCGCTGTTCTGGCGCCGCATGACCCCCGCCGGCGCCGGCGCCTCCATGGCCACCGGGTTCCTGGTCTCCGGCTTCTGGCTGCTGTTCGTGCACTTCAAGACCGCGAAGGCCCTGGGGCTGGCCCAGGCGCTGTTCGGCAGCGACTCGCTGCTCTCCGGACGGCTCATCTTCGTGGACGCGATGGTCATCGCCCTGCCGCTCTCGGCCCTGGCGGCGGTGGTCGTCTCGCTGCTCACCCGGCCCTTGCCGGACACCCACCTGCGGCGCTGTTTCGACTGAGCCCGCGTGCGCCATCCGGCGG
>JAQVKR010000022.1 GCA_028694565.1 Gammaproteobacteria bacterium
GATGGCGCTGGCCACCCTGACCCTGCTCGAAATCGTCCTCGGCATCGACAACATCATTTTTCTCACCATCCTGGTGGGTCGCCTGCCGGCGCACCAGCGCAACCGCGCCCGGGTGCTGGGCCTGGGTCTGGCCATGGGCACGCGCATCCTGCTGCTGCTGTCCCTGGCCTGGGTGATGCGCCTGACCGAGCCGCTGTTCTCGGTGCTGGGCGAGGCCGTCTCCGGGCGCGACCTCATCCTGGTCGGCGGCGGGCTGTTCCTGCTGGCCAAGGCCACCATCGAGATCCACAACAGTCTCGAGGGCGTGGAGGAGGGGCGGACGACAGGCCGGGGCGGCGCCGGCTTTCTCTCCATCCTGGCGCAGATCGCGGTGCTCGATATCGTCTTCTCCCTGGATTCGGTCATCACCGCCATCGGGCTCGCCGACCAGGTCCAGGTGATGGTCATCGCCATCATGGCGGCGGTGGCTGTGATGATGTTCGCCGCGAAGCCCATCGGGGAGTTCGTGGATGCCCATCCGACGGTGAAGATGCTGGCGCTGAGCTTCCTGGTGCTGGTGGGGGCGACCCTCATCGTGGAGGGATTCGATGTCCACGTGCCGAAAGGCTATATCTATTTCGCCATGGCCTTCTCGGTGGCCGTGGAAATGCTCAATCTGCGGCTGCGCCGGCGGGCCGAGGAGCCCGTCAGGCTCCATTCCCCGTACCGGGAAGTCCCGGAGGCGTCCCGGGCCGAGTGAGCGCGGGGGTCCCATTAAGAATTTTATGGGCCCATAACCAAATTAACTTGCAACTGGTGGGTGATATTTCCGATCATTGCCCACTTGCCGTCGGCGATGTCTCTGCCCGGCGGCGGGCACGGCCCTCGTCCGTGTTCCGCAACCGGCCGGCGCGGCCGTATCAGCCAGTCCGAGGGGTTATGGAAATCGAGCCCGAACTTCCGTTGTTCGCTTACGGTACGCTGGAGATCGCCGAGGTCATCCAGGCCATTACCGGCCGCGTGTTCGACGGGACGCCCGCCATGCTGGACGACTACGCACGCTATCAGCTGCGCGACGCCAACTATCCCGGGGTCATGCCGGTGAAGGGCGCGCGGACCACCGGCCTGCTCTATGGCGACGTGGACGACACCAGCCTCATGCTGCTGGATCACTACGAAGGCGATCTCTACGAGCGGCAGCGGCTGACCGTGGTGAGTGAATCGGGCGAGCGGGTGCTGGCCTGGGTCTACGTGATCCGCCCCGAGCGCCGCGACGAGCTGACCCACGACGAGTGGGATCCCGAGGAGTTCGCCCGGGTCCACCTCAAGACCTACCTGTCGGAGATCTGACCGGGGCGCGCCCGCGGCGCCGCAAGCGCGCGCGGGGCCGCTATCCGAGCAGCAGAACCCGCGCCAGCTGATCCTCCAGCCCCACCCGGGCCGACAATGCCTCGCCCAGGTGGGCCATCTCCTCGTCGAGCTGCTCGGACAGGGGCGTATGCTCCACCCCGGCGTATTTCTCGCAGAAGGCCTCCATGATTTGCGAGGTGGCCCTGATCTGCGGCTGCAGCTCAAGACCGATCAGCTTGAAGGCCGCGGGCGTGCGCTCCGGGGGCAAATCGAAGAAGCAGGTTTCGCTGTAGACCAGGTAGGCGAGCAGGGCCTTGCAGAAGGCCTGCAGGACCTCGTCCGGGTCGTCGGCCTCCGCCGGCATGCCGCAGCGATCCAGGCCCGCCGCATGACAGAACAGCACCATCATGCGCCGGCGCTGCTTGACCAGATCCTCGATGATCTCGCGGGCTTGCGCGTCTTCACACTGTCGGCTGGTGCCGATCTTGTGTACTGAACCCGTCTCCATGGCGCACTCCCCAACTGTCTGTCCCGGCGGTCGAATATACGGTGGGGGCTGCCATAAGTCTTTGATCTGGATCCTTATTCAGGTTTTTTTGCCGTGGTTTCCGGCAGGAACAGTCCCGGGTCCACGCGGGCATCGTTGAGGCTGACGCCCCAGTGGAGATGGGGGCCGGTGGCGCGGCCGGTGCTCCCCACCAGCCCGAGGATTTCTCCCTGGCGGACGCGCTCGCCCGCTGTGACGCGGATCTCCCGCATGTGCGCGTACATGGTCACCAGGCCCTGGCCGTGATCCAGGAACACGCTGTTGCCGTTGAAGAAGAAATCGCCCGTCTCGACGACCGTGCCGGCGGCGGGGGCGCGTACCGGGGTTCCCGCCGGGGCGGCGATGTCCAGACCGCTGTGGGGCTTGCGCGGCTGGTCGTTGTAGAAGCGGCGCAGGCCGAAGTTGCCGCTGACCACTCCCTCCACCGGCAGGATGAAGCCGGTCTCCACGCGCTCCGCATCGCTCCAGTGGCGCAGCGCCTCCTTGATGCGGGGTGTTTCGCTGCGGATGCGGGCCAGATCCTCCGGCGGCGGAGTGACCTTGCGGGTATCCTTGAGCGTGATGTGCTGGCTGGCGTACTCCTTGGGGACCACCAGGAACTCCAGGGCCTCGCGCCGGCCGTCGGCAAGCTCCGCCTCCACCCGGTGGGTGCCGGGCTCCTCGTCCAGGGCGATGCCCACCACGGCGAGCCAGCGGCCGGGCGCAGCCGCGTCCGGCAACACCATGACGCGCCGCTCCCGGTACCACGCCTGCGGGGCGCTCTCGCCGGGCGCCTCGATGGCCACCAGGGCGAGCCCCCCGGGCACGGGGTTGGCGCGGGGCAGGGCGGAGGCGGCCGCGGGCGCCAGCAGCATCAGCAGGGCGGCGCACAGCAGGCGGGACAGGGGCGGGCGATGCATGACGGTCTCCGTTCGCGGCGGTTTTCGGTAACCGCTCTAGTGTACCGCTTCACCGCGAAGGCACGAAGGGCGCGAAAAACGGGCGCGTAATCAAGCCGCGGCCCGGGTTGCGCCGGTGGGCGCATGGCGCCGAATCACCTCCATCGGGCTTGGCGGGGGGCAACCCGGGCATCCACAACCCGACCCGAGGCCAAGCAGTTTTTTCTTCGCGTTCTTCCCGCCTTCGCGGTGAACGGGATGGTGGGCGCGGCGCCTTGACTCACTCCGCCCGGTCACTCATATTCGAGGCAAAACCCGGGCCCGCTGCCCGGATATCCCGGCGTGGGCGCGCCGCCGCGACCGGACAACACGATAGACAAGGAGAGCGCTATGTTCGGCGAAGGCCAGATGAACGACCGTCTGCGCCAGCTGGAGCGGCACCTGAAGCAGGAGAATCCGGTGCTGCTGGAGGTGGTGGGCAGCTTCAGGGAACTGGACAGGATCAGCCGCAATCTCGGCTTTCTCGGCAGGAACGAGTCGCTCGCGGCGCGCGTGCCCTGGTGGCCGCTCATCTCGGTGCTCGGGACCTACTCCTCGGGCAAGTCCACCTTCATCAACTCCTATCTCGACTATTCGCTGCAGTCGACCGGGAACCAGGCAGTGGACGACAAGTTCACCGTGATGTGCTTCAGCAGCGAAGGGGTGGTGCGCACGCTGCCCGGGCTGTCCCTGGATGCCGATCCGCGCTTTCCCTTCTACCAGATCGGCGAGGCAATCGACGAGGTGGCCACCGGCGAGGGGGGGCGCATCGACGCCTACCTGCAGCTCAAGACCTGCCCCAGCGAGAAGCTGCGCGGCAAGATCGTCATCGACTCGCCCGGTTTTGACGCCGATGCGCAGCGCACCTCCACCCTGCGCATCACCGACCACATCATTCACCTCTCGGATCTGGTGCTGGTGTTCTTCGACGCCCGCCACCCGGAGGCGGGTTCCATGCACGACACCCTCGAGCACCTGGTGGGCAGCACCATCAGCCGCCACGACTCCAGCAAGTTCATGTACGTGCTCAATCAGATCGACACCACCGCCCGCGAGGACAATCCCGAACAGGTGTTCGCCGCCTGGCAGCGGGCGCTGGCCCAGCACGGCCTCACCGCGGGGCGCTGCTACAGCATCTACGACGCCGGCGCCGCGGTGCCCATCGACGATGCGCAGAAACGGGCCCGCTTCGAGAGCAAGCGCGATGCCGATCTGGCGGCCATCTACCAGCGGATCGACGAGGTGGGGGTGGAGCGGGCCTACCGCATCGTCGGGATGCTCGAGCACACCGCGCGGATGCTGGAGGACGACCTGGTGCCGCGGGTGCAGGGGTTCATGCAGCGCTGGCGCCAGCGGGTGCTGTGGCTCGACGGGCTGATGCTCGCCCTGGCGGCGGCCGTGGTGCTGGGGCTGGGCGTGGGGACCGACCTGCTGGCCGGCGTCTCCCTGGACGCCATGCTGGGTGATCCCGTCACGACCGCCGTCGTGGCCGCGGTGGCGCTGGCCCTGCTGGGCTACGGCCACTTCCGCATCCGCAAGTGGGCGGCCGGACAGGTTATTCGCAAGACCCTGGCCGAGATCCCGGAGACCTCCCGGCACGCGGGCTATGCCCGGGCCTTCCGGCGCAACACCCAGTGGTGGCGCACCATCTTCGCCAAGAACCCGGTGGGCTGGAGCGGCCGTACCGCCAGGAAGCTGGAGCGCCTGGTCGGCGTGGCCGACATCTACGTGCAGAAGCTCAACGACCGCTACGCCAACCCGTCCGGAAAGGGCGCGGCGGTGGAGGCGAATGCTCCGGAGCCGGGCGACGCCTCGGCCTTCGCTCCGGCGCAGACGGCGGGGGCGGACGGGTCCGCGGCCGCCCCGGAACCCGCCCGGGAGAGGGAAGCCGGCTGATTCAGCCGGCGCGCAGGCGCGCCAGGATGTCGCTGCGGGCCTGGGCCAGGAGGGAGTCGCGGTCCAGGTTCGACAGGATGTCCCGCACCACCCGCTTCGGGCCGCCGGCGCCCCAGGAGAGCCCCTGGGCGAGGTAGCGCTCGGCGGCCTGGCCCACCACGTAGGTGCTGTAGTAGGCGACCGCGCCCTGGGCGGCGGCGGTGAGGACCGTGGACAGCCCGCCGGTGCCGAGCTTCAGGGCGGAGGATGCCAGGTGCACCGCCCAGGTGGTGCCCATGAGCAGGGCCACCTGTCCGATCACGGTGCGCACCAGCGCGCCCGCCTGGCTTCGGCTCATGGGCAGCCGGTGCAGGCGCGAGAGATGCACCACCATGCCGATGTCGATCGCCGCCGCGGCGACGAGGTCGGCCACCGGCAGCGGGTTCAGCGCCACCGCCACCCCCTTGCTGATGCAGTAGGTGCGCACCAGGGAGTCGGCCAGGGTCCGGCGCGTGGCGAGAATCCGCTCGGCCACCTGGTCGCTCAGGCGGCCGGCGAAGAGCGTGGAGTTGAGCGCCGCCAGGCTCTTGCCCTCCTGCTCCAGCACCAGCCACAGCCGCTCGCGGAGCTTCTCGATCTCCGCCGGCGGCCGCCGGACGACCTCGGTCTCCTGGCCCGCGGCATCCACCTGCAGGTAGACCCGCTCGCCCGGTTCGGCGGCGATGGCGAGGATGTTGCCCGGCGCCACCAGCCCGGCGCTGCGGCGCTCCAGGGTCTGCAGCAGCAGCGCCCGCTCCTCCCCCGTGTAGCGATCGGCCTTGTTGAGCAGCAGCAGGAGCGGACGGCGGTAGCGGGCCAGTACCCGCAGCGCGTCCAGCTCGCTGCGGGTCAGGTCGCCGTCCACCACGAACAGGACCAAATCGCTGCGTTCCGCCACCTCGTGCGCCAGCCGCTCGCGCGCCTCGCCGTCCACCTCGTTGATGCCGGGAGTGTCCACCAGGAACACGCCGCCGGCATCGTACCGGTGCCAGCGGGCGAGATCGGCGCTGCGGGTCTCGCCATGCAGCGGGCTGGTGCGGAACCGTTGCTCGCCGAGCAGGGCGTTGAGGGTGGCCGACTTGCCGACGCTGACCCGGCCGAAGACGGCGATGTGGATGTGGCCGTGTTCCAGCTTTTCCAGCATGGCCTGCACCTGGCGGTAGTCCCCGGCCAGGGATTCGCGCACCGAGGCCGGCACCCGGTCATCGTCCAGCAGCTCGCGCAGGCTCTCGCGCGCGAGCGCCAGGTGATCCTCGCCCGCGGCGGGAACGGGGGGCTCATCCGTCGCGGGACGGCTGTCGCGCCTCGAGGACCATTTGCGCCAGTTGTCGCGCACGCGCGTCCAGATCTTCACCGAGCCTCTCCTCGAAGGTCTCCGCCGCCGCCTCGGGCAGCAGCCGGCCGTGGGTCTCCAGGGTCTGGGCCAGGGCCCGCCCCAGGGTGTCGAACAGCAGGCCATAGGCGACCGCGTGAATCAAGCCGCCGGCGATGGTGCCGAGGCCGGGGAAAGCCTTGCAGGCGTTGCCGGCCACGGCCATCAGCAGCGGCGTGGTGCGTCCCCTCAGGCTGCGCTGCACCAGCTCCAGGAAGGTGTCGAGATCCAGCTTCCGCGCCGGGACCCCGAACAGGCCGCACTGCGCCTTCACCAGCCCGACCCCCAGGACGCCCTGCACCAGCAGATCGGTGCCCGGGCTCACGGCGGCCAGGGCGCCCACCACGGCGCGGCGGGCGTAGCGGCGGGTGAGCGCCTGCGCCTTCTCGCGGCGGTAGCCGCTGACCGCCGCCTGGAGGCGGTCGGCGGCCAGCTTCACGGTGCTGCGCTCGCGCAGGGCCTCGAGCGCCCGCGGGTCGCGCTGCAACTGGAAGCGCAGCGCGGTACGGAGATCCTCCACCCGGGGCGGCGCCACCCGCGTCACCCGCTCCTCGCGGCCGTCGGGCAGAACCCGCACCAGCTCCCGGCGGCCGCCGGCGCTGATGGCCACCACTTCCACGTCGGGGGCGCCCTCCAGCCGTTCGCGCACGCGGCCCCGGATGGCCCCGATCTCCGCGGCGCCGTAGCGATCGGCCTTGTTGATGGCCACCACCAGCGGCTTGTCCAGCTGCACCAGGGCGCGGAGGGCCCGGTACTGGTCGCGGGTCAGGTCGCCATCGCAGACGAAGACGACCACGTGGGCGCGCAGGGCCTCGGCGCGGGCCTGCTCGTCCAGTTCGCCGTCGGCCTCGTTCAGGCCCGGGACATCCGCCACCTCGATTCGCCTGTCGTCCTCCCCCCAGCGGTAATGGGTGACCGCCCGGGTGGTGCCGCCGTCCACGCTTACCGCCGGCTCGGCGCCCGGCACCAGGGTGCGCACCAGGCTGCTTTTCCCGGTGCTGATTTCGCCGAACAGGGCCACGTAGAGCGCGCCGCTGGCGGCGCGCAGGTCATGCTCGGCGAGCTCCCGCTCAACGCCCCCCACGTCCATCCCCTCGTGCTCCCGGCGGAGGCGCTCCAGTTCCGCCTCGAGGCCGGCGCGATCGGCCGGCGCCGGCTGCGCGCGCGCCGGCCGGGGGCGGCGAGGCAGCAGCAGGCGCCAGGCCAGCCAGCCGCCGGCAAGCGCCAGCGTCAGCAGCGCAGCGCCCCAGGCCAGTCCCATCCAGGGAGGAATCTCCTGGAGGCGATCGAGGACGTTGAGGAGCGACTCGGTGGCGATCAACAGGAACAGCAGCGCCAGCAGCAGACCGAGAACGAGGGCGAGGGCGAGCAGGGCGCGAAGGGGAAGGGTGGCTTTCACGGGCGGTTCCCGCGGGCGCTGAGGGCCGGGCGTTTCGGGGCGATTGACGGTACCATGGCCCGGTAAAGTATATCAGCCGCCGTCGGGTTGCGGCCTGGGCGGCGGCGTGGTCGTTGCGGGAAGGGTGCCGGCTCTGGTTTCCGGTGCGGCAAGGGAGGAACGAATCGTGGCTAGCGCACTGCTTCACTCCCGGGGGCGCGTCCTGCGGGCCGCCGGCCGGCCGGGGGCCCGCCCGAAGGGATCCCGCCGCCGACGCCGGGAGCGCATCGCGGCGCCGGACCAGGGGGCGGTCACCGCCTGTGCGCTGCGCGCTGTCCCGGCGCTTCCGGGGAGGTGCTGAAAGTGCCCCCGGGCGTCAACCGGTGCGCCGGGCTCGGCAGGTGGCTGGCCCGGCTGCTGGCGCTGCTGGCCGGTATCGGGGCGGCGGGAGCGCTGCTGCTGTCGGGGCTGGTCGTCCTGCGCCGTGAAGGGATCGATGCCCTGGGGCTGACGCTGCTGGCCGCGGCCCTGCTGTTCGCCGGCAGTGCCGCGCTGTTCGCCTGGCTCGGCCGCCGGTCCGCGCCGGAGCGGGGCGGGGACTGAGGCCGGCCGGTCCGCCGCGCGGGGACGCCGGCGGAGGAGGACAGGGGAGGCGGCGGCCGCCGCCTCCCCTTTTTCGTCGCCGCGGCGCGCCTCAGGCGTCCTGTTCCGCCATCGCCACCACGTGGTAGCCGCCGTCCACGTACAGGATCTCGCCGCTGATGCCGGCGGCCAGATCCGAGGCCAGGAAGGCCGCGGTATTGCCCACCTCCTCGATGGTGGTCGCGCGGCGCAGGGGCGCGTTGCGCTCGTGGTAGTCCAGCAGCTTGCGGAAATCACGGATTCCGGCCGCCGCCAGGGTCCGGATCGGGCCCGCCGAGATGGCGTTCACCCGGATTCCGCGCGGCCCGAGGCTGCGGGTCATGTAACGGACATTGGCCTCGAGGCTCGCCTTGGCCAGGCCCATCACGTTGTAGTGGGGTATCGCCCGCACCGCGCCCAGGTAGCTCATGGCCAGCAGTGAGCCGCCGCGCCCCTCCATGAGGGGCAGCGCCGCCTTGGCCACCGCCGCGAAGCTGTAGGAGCTGATGTCGTGGGCGATGCGAAACCCCTCGCGGGTCACGTCCTCGAGGTAGTCGCCCTCGAGCTGCCCGGGCGGCGCATAGGCGATGGAGTGCACCACCCCGTCCAGCCCGTCCCAGTGGCTGGCGAGTTCCGCGAAGGCCGAGGCGATCTGCTCGTCGCTCGCCACGTCACAGGGAAAGGCCAGCTCCGACCCCCACTGGGCCGCAAGCTTCAGCACCCGGTCCCGGAGCTTGTCGTTCTGGTAGGTGAAGGCGAGCTCGGCCCCTTCGCGATGCATGGCCTCGGCGATGCCCGAGGCGATGGAGCGGTTGCTCGCGAGCCCGAGGATGAGGACGCGTTTCCCGGTCAGAAAACCCATGTGTGCTCCCTGGTCGTAGGTGTCGTTCAGTCTGGATGAACTTTGGCCCGGTGGCCGCGAGTCCCGCGCGGCCTGCCCTGTGCGGCCCGCAGGCCCCCGCCGGCAAGGCGATGATCCCGGCAACCCCAAAACCCGGGCATTTTAGCCCAAGCGACGCGCGCTGCACCAATCATCTTCAGCGGCCGCGCATCCCCCCGGTCCATGTCGCGGCGGGCATTCCCGCCGTCCCGCCGCGGCGGGGCCCCGTGGCGGGCGCCCGATCGCCGCTTGCCGCGCCAGCCCGGCGCGGGATTGTCCGTTGACAAATCAAAAACGTTATTTATGCTGTGAACCAGTTCACAGTTTTCATAATTTAACAATTGCCGGCATGCCCGCGAGGGAGGGATTGCCCGGCAGCGTGAGGAGCGGATTCCGCGTCGATGGCCCGTGCATCAGGGAGCGGTGCCCGGCCCGGCCGGTCGGATTGCCCGGTGATGATTCGTTCCGCTCACGCCGTTCTCGGCACAGCCCCAGTCAAGGGAATGATGGGCCGTGGAATCCCTCGCCGTGGCCAGTCAGTCACCTGAACCGGAGTCTGGAGCGAAGATGCCTGTAGCCGTTGCCGACGTGCCGCCTGAAGCGCCGTCGATCGCTGCCGTCGAGGAGGCGGCGGCCGGTGGCCGTGGCGACGCGCGCCAGGTGGTGGCGGCGCACGGGTACCGATACTCCCTGCGCGGTCCCCGGCTGCTGCCCCCGTCCCGGCTGCAGGCGGTGCTGGAGCGGGCGCCGGGGCCGGCCGAGGCCGTGCTGGCCATCGCCCAGGCGCGCCGCGATGCGGGATTCCTGTTCGGCGGGGCCGTGGTGGAGCGCGTCGAGGGCAACAGCGTCAGCCTGCGCATGGTACCCCAGCGGATCGTCACTGTCAGCGCGCCGGGGCCCCTCATGGGCTTCTATGCGGGCCTGGCCGAACGCCCCGACCTGAAGCGGAGCACGCTCCTGCGCCGGACCGCGCTGGCACAGCAGTATTGCCGGCGCAACGGCACCCGTCCCAAGGTCAGCTTCGAACCGCTGGAGGATGCCGCCGGGCTCAGGCTCGCGGTCAGCGAGGAGCCGCTGCCCGATGCCCGCCGGATCACCTTCAGCGCCGGCCTGGGCAATCACGGCAACCGTTACTCCTCCCGCTGGCTGGCCAGCGCCGGGGTGTCCCTGCGGCCGGGTGACGGCGTCGAGCTGTCCCTGTCGGGCACCAAGGGGCTCGGAGGCCTCGAGGACGACCCGGGCCCCGGGAGCAAGCTGGAGCAGGGCGTGGCCCAGCTGTCGGCCTACACCCCCTTCGGCCTGCTCGGCGTGCGCCTGAGTGAAGTCCGCTTCCGCTCCAACAACGCCGCCTACCTGGGCGACCTGGGGGGGAGCCCGGTGTTCGGCTACGAGGATGGAACCGTGCGCCGGGTGGGCCTGTTCGCCGAGCAGATCGTGCACGCCACCGATTCGGCGCGCCTCACCCTGGTGGAGCGGTTGACGCGGGTCTCCGACCGGGCCGACCGCCGGGTCTACGTGGACGGCGCCTACCAGGGCGACACGCCGCTGCGCGATGAGCGCTACAGCCACGCCTCTCTCGGCCTGCGCTACAGCGGGAACGGGCAGGCCCTGGGCTTCCGCAACCGGACGGGTCTCGACCTGACGCTGGACCATGGCCTGTCGGAGCCGTCCGGCAGCCTGGAGGGTGCGGGACCCGGTGTTCCCGACTCGCGGTTCACGCAGGGCTCCCTCCGCTTCTCCCACGAGCAGGGCCTGCCGGCAGGGCTGCGCCTCGGGCTCTACCTCAAGGGGCAGTGGAGCGATTCGGTCGTGCCGAACAGCCGGGAGTTCGTCCTTGGCGGTTTCGGGAATCTCATGGCCTGGCTGCCGGGCGTGGCATCCGGCGACAGGGGGGGGCTGGCGCGGGTGAGCCTGGCCACACCCGAGACCCGGCTGGGACCGTTGAGCGCCACGGCGGGGCTCTACTACGAGGCGGGTTACGTGGAATCGGCCCGCGATGGCGGCCGCGGCGGTCAGACCCTGAGTGACGTGGGGCTGAACCTGGTGCTGCGGCATGAGGCGGTGAGCCTGAGCGTGGGATACGCCGAGCCGCTGGCGGTGGAGGGGGTTTCCGATGAAGACCGGTCCGACTACCGCGCCGGTTGGCTGATGAACCTGGGGATTAGTTGGTAAGGGGCACTAGAGCGTGGCCGGGAACCGGGCCGGGTCGGCGCCGGGTTGGCCGCGATGCAGAAATCGATGAGGCGCAAGCGCGCTCGTGGAGGTCCGGATTATGAGCTCGACCAAGTACATTCGGCGGACGCTGGCCGCCGCCATCGCCTTCGGCCTCGGGGCCGTCAGCAACGACATCGCGGCCCTGGACCTGGGGTTGCCCACGCTGCCCGTGCTGAGCCAGGTGGCCGGTGATGCGGGGAGTGGAGCCGCCGACGCGGTGGCCACCGCGCCGACCCTGCCCACCCTGCCGACGCTGCCCTCGGTGAGCGTCGACGCGGGAGGCGACGGCCAGGGGAGCATCTACGCGACCGTGGAGGCGAGTGGCGGCGCCGGCGGCCTGCCGACGCTCGACATCGGCAGCGTGCCGACGGTGGGTGGGCTCACCCAGCCGGTGGGGGAACTCGTGGGCGGGGTCGCCGGGGTGGGGGATGCCCTGGCCGGAACCGTGGCCGGTGCGGCTGACGGCCTCGGCGGTTCGGCACTCGGCTCCGCCGGCGGCACCATCGATGTCAACCTGCTTTCCAGCAATACCGGTGACGCGGCCAGCCTGATCAACGCCAATGTCATCACCGACAACGCACAGGCGCCGGACCAGCAGTTGCCCGTCATCGGCGCCAACGTGCTGGCCCACAACTACGGTCCCACGGCCTCGCTGCTCAACGCCAATGTGCTGTCGCTCAACGACGTGGCGGCCGCGGGGGCCACGCCGCTCATCGGCGCCAACGTGATTTCCGGCAACAACGGCCCCGCCGCGTCACTGCTGGATCTGAATGTCCTGGCGGACAACGAGACGCAGCCGGAGAACGATCCCGCCATCGGGGTGCAGATTCTCTCCCACAACACCGGCACCGGCACGCTCCTGAACATCAGCATCCTCTCCACCAATGACGGCGGCGACGGTGGCGACGGCGGCGACGGCGGCGACGGTGGCGACGGTGGTGACGGCGGTGACGGTGGCGACGGTGGTGACGGTGGTGACGGTGGTGACGGTGGTGACGGTGGTGACGGCGGCGATGGCGGCGATGGCGGCGATGGCGGCGATGGCGGCGATGGCGGCGATGGCGGCGGGAATGGCTGGGGTACCGGCGGGACGTTCTGATCCGCAACGGACACGAGAACACTTTCCCCCGCCGCCGGGGCACGGGCTTCCGGGCGGGGGATTCGGCAAGGAATTTCCTGAAAACTGACGAGGTGCCTGGATATGAAGGGTCGGAAGAGGTTGTTGACAGTGCTGCTCGCCGCGGCATTCGTCCCGGCGATGGGGGCGGCGGCGGAGTCCGGGGACGAGGCGTTTCCCCTGGGCTTCCACGTGGGGGTCAAGGGCGGGGTGAACAGCTCCAATCTCGACGGGGAGCACGCGACCGAATCGGAAACCGCCCGCAGCCTGGGCCTGGAAGCCGGCTACGATTGGCGCATCGGCGAATCGGGGCGAGTGGGCGTGGAGGGTTTCTTCGAGAACAACGACAGCGCCTGCCGCGATTACAAGGACAGTCCCAATGCCCATTGCTACGGCACGAACGTCGTGGGCGCGGGGGTGAGGCTGGGCCTGGATGCCGGCAGGTTCCTGCCCTATGCGAAGCTCGGAGTCGCCCAGGTGATGGGCAGCGACGATGCCGACGGCCACGATGCCACGGGGTTCCGGGCGGGCGTCGGGATGGAGTATCTGTTCCACCCCCAGGCCAGCGTGGGCGTGGAGTGGAGCTATACCAAGGCGAAGGATGAGAGTACCGATCTCGTCAACCGCAACCTGCTCCTGGGCCTCAACTACTACCTCGACGCGAAGAAGCCGGAGCCGAAGCCCGAGCCGATCGTCCAGCCGGCGGTGCAGGAGGCCTCGCCGGTGGTCCAGGCCCTGATGCAGAACAAGCCGGTGACCCTGCAGGGGACGGTGTTCGACTTCGATTCGGCCCGTCTGCGCCCCTCGTCCTTCCAGGTCCTGGATGAAGTGGTGAAGTTCGCCCGGGACTTCCCGAAGGCCAAGCTCGATATCTCCGGCCATACCGACAATATCGGCTCGGACGCCTACAACCAGCGTCTCTCCGAGGCCCGGGCCGAGGCGGTGAAGCGCTACCTCGAGTCCAAGGGCGTGGCGCCCGATCGCATCCTGGCCAGGGGGTACTCCTTCCACAAGCCCATCGCCAGCAACGCCGGCGCCGCCGGGCGCGCCGAGAACCGGCGCGTGGAGATTCGCGCGGTGGTGACGGTGACCGAGTTGCAGCGGGAGGGCTGACACTAGCGCAAGGATGAGGCGGGGCGACGCCTGCCCCGTCCGTTTTCCATCACCGCTGGCCCGGGCATATCGGGTCGGCGGTTTTTTTTGCCCGCGCCTCTTCGACGGCGCGGTCCCGCGAGGCGGCGGGGAGTGCGGCGATCGCCTCAAGCCACGGGCACGGATACGGAGCGGCTCCGCCGGCGGGGCCGGGATGCCGCGCCTGCGTGGATGGGGACGCGGTCGGTCCGCATGAGCGGGCGC
>JAQVKR010000023.1 GCA_028694565.1 Gammaproteobacteria bacterium
GCCGGGACCCCGCACCGTCCCGGCGCCGCCGACACGTGATGATCGGCATTCTCGGCGGCACCTTCGACCCCATCCACTACGGCCACCTGCGCACGGCGCTGGAACTCCGGCAGATGCTGGGCCTGGAGGAGGTCCGGCTCGTTCCCTGCCGGGTGCCCCCCCACCGGGGGAGCCCGGCGGCCCCGGCGGAGCTGCGCCTGGCCATGGTGCGGGCGGCCTGCGCCGGGGAGCCGCGGCTGGTGGCCGACGACCGGGAGCTGCGGCGCGACGGCCCCTCCTACACGGTGGACACCCTTGCCGAGCTGCGGCGGGAGCGGCCGCGCACGCCCCTCGGGCTGATCCTGGGAGTGGACGCCTTCCTGGGCCTGCCCGCCTGGCACCGCTGGGAGGAGCTGCTGGAGCGGGCCCATCTGCTGGTGGTGGAGCGGCCCGGCTGGGAGCCGCCGCGGGCGGGCCCGGTGGCGGAACTGCTGCGCGCGCGCCGGGTCGGGGAGGTGACCGACCTGGCCGGGCGCGAGGCCGGCGGCATCCTGCTGTGCGCGGTCACCCGGCTGGACATCTCCGCCACGGCCATCCGGGCCCAGGTGGCCGCGAACCGGAGTCCGCGCTTCCTGCTCCCGGATTCCGTGCTGGCGCTGATTGAGGCGCGCGGCTGTTATCGCTGAAACCGGCGCCCTACGGGCGCCACGAGAGGAAACAGAAACGATCCCATGGAGACTGAAGCACTGGAACGGCTGGTGGTCGAGGCCCTGGAGGAGCTCAAGGGCGAGGATATCCGCGTGCTCGACGTGCGCAACATCACCAGCATCACCGACCTGATGATCATCGCCAGCGGCAACGTGGATCGCCACGTGAAGTCCCTGGCCGACAACGTGGTGGCGCGGGCCAAGGAACACGGCGTCCAGCCCCTCGGCGCCGAGGGACTGGATTCGGGGGAGTGGGCGCTGGTGGATCTCGGCGACGTGGTGGTGCATGTGATGCAGCCGCGGATCCGCGACTTCTACCAGCTCGAGAAGCTCTGGGAGCAGCCCGCCGCGCAGAGCCACGAGCCCCGCGGGCAGGGGGACTGAACCGGCCGTGCGCATCCACCTCATCGCCGTGGGCAAACGGATGCCCGCCTGGGTGGAGGCCGGCTACATGGAATACGCCCGGCGGCTGCCGGCGGAATGCGCCCTGGGCCTGACCGAGATAGCGGCCGGCCGACGCACCAAGGGTGCCGACCTGCGGCGCCTGACGGAGAAGGAGGGCGAGCAGATGCTCGCCGCCGTCCCCAGGGGCGCCCGGGTCATCGCCCTGGACGTGGGCGGGCGCGGCTGGAGCACCGAGCAGCTCGCCGAGCAGCTCCGCGGCTGGCTGGCCGGGGGCCGCGATCCGGCGCTGCTGGTGGGCGGCCCGGAGGGGCTGGCCCCGGCGTGCCTCGCCGCCGCCGGGGAGCGCTGGTCCCTCTCGCCGCTGACCCTGCCCCATCCGCTGGTGCGGGTGGTGCTGGCCGAGCAGATCTACCGGGCCTGGAGTCTGCTGGCCGGCCACCCCTATCATCGATGAAATCCCTGCGCGCGACGCCTCCCGGAGGCACTGCGACAGACCTGAGAGTGGCGCGCTGCCCGAGCGCCCCGTAGACCGACACCAGAGGCCATGGCCCCCAAGTCCGCACTCCGGGACCACATCCGCGAGAACCGCCTGTTCCTGAACCGCACCGTGGCCGCGGGCATCGTGGTCGCCCTGCTCACGGCGGTGCTCATGGTGCGGCTGTTCTACCTGCAGGTGGTGGAGCACGACACCTACACCACGCTCTCCCACAACAACCGGGTCAACATCGAGCCCATCGGCCCCACCCGCGGACTCATCTACGATCGCAACGGCGTGCTGCTGGCGGAGAACCGGCCCACCTTCAGCCTGGAGATCGTCCCCGAGCGGATGGAGGACCTGGAGGGCACCCTCGAGCGGCTGGCGGAGCTGATCCCCATCGAGGCGTCGGACCGGGCCCGCTTCGAGCGCGGCCTCCACCAGAAGCGCCGCTTCGAGGGGGTGCCGCTGCGGGTGCGCCTGAGCGAGGAGGAGGTGGCGCGCTTCGCCGCCAACCGCCACCGCTTTCCCGGCGTGGAGATCGAGGCCCGCCTCACCCGCCACTATCCGCTGGGCGCGCTCACCGCCCACGCGCTCGGGTTCGTGGGGCGCATCAACGAACGCGAGCTGCAGCGCATCGATCCCTCCAACTACGCCGCCACCCAGCACATCGGCAAGGTGGGCGTGGAAAAGCACTACGAGGCGCTGCTCCACGGCACCGTGGGCTACCAGCAGGTGGAGACCAACGCCCGCGGCCGGGTGCTGCGGGTGCTGGAGCGCACCCCCCCGGTCCCCGGCAGCAACCTCTACCTGAGCCTGGACAGCGGGCTGCAGCAGGTGGCCACCGAGGCGCTGGGCGAGAACCGCGGGGCCATCGTCGCCCTGGATGTGCGGACCGGCGGGGTGCTGGCACTGGTGAGCACTCCGGCCTACGACACCAACCTGTTCGTCAACGGCATCGACCCGGAGACCTACAAGGCCCTGCAGGAGTCCCCCGACCAGCCCCTGTTCAACCGCTCCGTGCGCGGCCAGTACCCGCCCGGCTCCACCATCAAGCCCTTCATCGCCCTGTCCGGGCTGGAATACGGGGTGACCACGCCCGAGTATGCGGTCTTCGATCCCGGCTGGTACCAGCTCAAGGGCGACAGCCACAAGTACCGCGACTGGAAGCGCTGGGGCCACGGCCTGACCGACATGCGCAAGGCCATCGTGGAGTCCTGCGACACCTACTTCTACGATCTCGGCTTCAAGCTCGGCATCGATCGCATGCACGAGTTCCTGAGCGGCTTCAGCCTCGGCCAGGAGACCGGCATCGACATGGACGAGGAGCTGCCGGGGCTGCTGCCCTCGCGCACCTGGAAGCGGGGCGCCCGCGGCCAGCCCTGGTATCCGGGGGAGACGCTGATCACCGCCATCGGCCAGGGCTTCATGCTCACCACCCCCCTGCAGCTGGCCAACGCCACCGCCACCCTGGCCAGCCGCGGCCACGGCATGACGCCGCGGCTGGTGCACGCCATCCAGGATCCGGACGGGGAGACCGATCTGCAGCCGCCCCGCCCCCATCCGCCGCTGGCCCTGCGCAACCCCGCCAACTGGGAGACGGTGATCGCCGCCATGGAGGCGGTGGTGCACAGTGACCGCGGCACCGCCCGCCGCATCGGCGACGACGCCGCCTATACCATCGCCGGCAAGACCGGCACCGCCCAGGTGTTCGGCATCAAGCAGGACGAGAGGTACGTGGAGGAGGAGGTGGCCCTGCGCCTGCGCGATCACGCCCTGTTCGTGGGCTTCGCCCCGGTGGAGGACCCGCGCATCGCCGTGGCGGTCGTCGTGGAGAACGGCGGCCACGGCGGCTCGATTGCCGCGCCCCTGGCCCGGGCGGTGATGGACTACTACATGGAGAACCTGCCGCAATGATCGAGTCGCAGTCCGTACGCCATCTCGGCAGCGCCAGCAGCTCCATGCACCGGCGCACGCTCAGCGAACGGCTGCACCTGGACCTGCCGCTGCTCGGGGGCCTGATCCTGCTGGCCGGCATCAGCCTCGTGGTGCTCTACAGCGCCGGCGGCCAGGACTCCGGGCTGCTGGTGCGCCAGGGCCTGCGCCTCGGGCTGGCCCTGGGGGTCATGTTCGCCCTGGCCCAGGTGCCGCCGCACCAGTACCGCCACTGGACACCGTGGCTCTACGGCCTCGGGCTGCTGCTGCTGGTGCTGGTGGAAGTGGCGGGCGACGTGGGCAAGGGCGCCCAGCGCTGGCTCGACCTGGGCCTGTTCCGGTTCCAGCCCTCGGAGATAATGAAAATCGCCCTGCCGCTGATGGTGGCGCGCCTGCTCAGCAACCACACCCTGCCGCCGGACTGGCGCTCCCTGCTCCAGGCCGGCGTGGCCATCGCCCTGCCGGTGGGGCTCATCGCCCGCCAGCCGGATCTCGGCACCGCGCTCCTGGTGGCCAGCTCCGGGGCGTTCGTCGTGCTCCTGGCGGGCCTGCGCTGGCGCCTGGTGGGCGGCTTCGCCCTGCTGGCCGCGGCCCTGGCGCCGGTGCTGTGGATGTTCATGCACGACTACCAGCGCCAGCGGGTGCTGACCCTGCTGGATCCGGAGCGCGACCCGCTGGGCACCGGCTACCACATCATCCAGTCGAAGATCGCGGTGGGCTCCGGGGGGCTGTACGGCAAGGGCTGGCTCAACGGCACCCAGTCCCACCTGGATTTCCTGCCCGAGCGCTCCACCGACTTCATCTTCGCCGTCTACGGCGAGGAGTTCGGGATGCTGGGCGCGCTGCTCCTGCTGGCGGTGTTTCTCTACGTGGTCTACCGCGGGCTGTGGATAGCCCTCCAGGCCCAGGACAGCTTCGGGCGCCTGGTGGGCGGCAGCCTGATCCTGACCTTCTTCGTCTACCTGTTCGTCAACATGGGCATGGTCATCGGGCTGCTGCCCGTGGTGGGCGTGCCGCTGCCGCTCATCAGCTACGGCGGCACGTCGCTGGTGACCCTGATGGCCGGATTCGGCATCCTCATGTCCATCCACACCCACCGCAAGCTCCTGGCCAGCTGAGGCGGCCCGGGGATTCCGCGACCGCATCAATCTCAAGCCATTCATCAGCGTTCACTTATAACCGATTGTCTTGGCTTCAGATCGGCGTTGATTTATTCTCCTGTAAACAGCCGGCAACCCGGATTCCGCCGGGACCGGCTCCGATCCAGCCTGCCAGGAGCCTGATACCATGCCGGGCGCCCATCGCCGACTCCCCCTGACCGCCGCGGTGCTGCTCTCCTCCCTCCTCGGCGCCTGCGCCGGCGCCGGCACCGGCAGCGCGGAGAAGGCGCCCGCGGCCGCCGTGCCGGAGCGCCCCCCGGTGCCGGAGGTGCCCGCCGAGGAGGTCCGGGCCCGGATGGCCGTGTTCGTGGACGAACTCGCCCGGACCCACGGCTTCGACCGCGACGAGGTCGCCGCGCTGCTCGACGGCGCCGACGTGCGCGAGGACATCCTCGCCGCCATGACCCGGCCCGCCGAGGCCAAGCCCTGGTACCGCTACCGGCCCATCTTCCTGACCGCCGCCCGCATCCGCGACGGCGTCGCGTTCTGGAGCGAGAACGCCGCCCTGCTCGAGCGCGCCGAGGCGCGCTACGGGGTTCCGCCGGAGATCATCACCGCCATCATCGGCGTGGAGACCAGCTACGGCCGCGTCACCGGCCGCCACCGGGTGCTCGACGCGCTGGTGACCCTCGGCTTCCACTATCCGCCCCGCGCCGAGTTCTTCCGCGGCGAGCTGGGCGAGTTCCTGCTGCTGGCGCGCGAGGAGGGGCTCGACCCGGGAAGCGTCACCGGTTCCTACGCCGGCGCCATGGGCAAGGGCCAGTTCATTTCCAGCAGCTACCGCCACTACGCCGTGGACTTCGACGGCGATGGCCGCCGCGACCTGCTGGGCAGCACCGCCGATGCCATCGGCAGCGTGGCCAACTACTTCCGCGAGCACGGCTGGCGCACCGGCGAGGCCGTGGCGGTACCGGCGCGGGTCGACGGCGAGCCCGCGCCGGCGCTGGCGGGCGAGCGGCTGAAGCCCACCCACACGGTGGCGGATCTGCGCGCCGCCGGGGTCGAGCCCGAGGCCGCCCTCCCGGGCGCGGCGCCGGCCACCCTCGTCACCCTGGAGCAGGAGAACGGCCCCGAGTACTGGGTGGGGCTCACCAACTTCTACGTCATCACCCGCTACAACCGCAGTCCGCTCTACGCCATGGCCGTCTACCAGCTGAGCGAGGCGCTGCGGGAAGCCCGCGCCGGAGGGGGGACCCCGCGATGAGACCCCGCCTCCAGCCGGCCCTGTGCGCCCGCATCGCGCTGTTGCTGCTGCCCGCCCTCCTCGGCGCCTGCGCCGGTCCCGGCGGCCCGCGGGGGCCGCTGTCCGACGGCCCGCCCCGCAGCGACGTGGACATCGGCGCCATTCCCGACGCGGTGCCCCGCGCCGAGCCGCGCAGCCGCTACGGCAATCCCGACAGCTACGTGGTCGACGGCCGCCGCTACCGCGTCATGGACACCGATGCCGGCTACGTGGAACGCGGCATCGCCTCCTGGTACGGCAGCAAGTTCCACGGCCGCCTCACCTCCACCCGCGAACCCTACGACATGTACTCCATGACCGCGGCGCACAAGACCCTGCCGCTGCCCACCTACGCCCGGGTGACCAACCTGCGCAACGGCCGCTCGGTGGTGGTGCGCATCAACGACCGCGGGCCGTTCGTGGACAACCGCATCATCGACCTCTCCTACGTGGCGGCGAAGAAGCTGGACATCGTTGCCGAGGGCACCGGGCTGGTGGAGGTGCGGGTGCTGAACCCGAACGGGGAGGCGCCGGTCACGCGCGTGGCCCGCAACGCCGCCGCAACGCCGCCGCCGGCGGAGCCCCCGGGCGCCGGCTTCATCCCGGCGGCCCGGGCCGCGCCCGCGGCGGCCGGCGATCCGCAGGTGTACCTGCAGGTGGGCGCCTTCGCCGAGCGCGGCAACGCCGACAGCCTGGCCCGGCGGCTGGCCGACCGGCTCGGCACCGACATCCGCATCCATCCCGCCCGGAGCGGCGCGCAGACCCTCTACCGGGTCCGCATCGGGCCGCTCGGATCGGTGGCGGACGTGGATCGGCTCAGCGCGCGGGTCGCGGCGCTGGGCCTCGAGTCGCCCCACGTGGTGGTGGAGTAGGCGGTTGGCACAACGCCGCCGTCAGGGAGTAGAATACCCGACCTGACCGATGGCCGTGGAAACGGCCTCCCGCGCGAAGACGCCCGCTTCCGGGCGCTTCCGCGCCCCCGGATGATTCCTGTCAATCCAACCACTGCCGAGAGGGTCGCGATGCACTGGATTGCCCACGCCCTGCTTTCCGCCCGGTACCGCTGGCTGGCCGCCATCCTGCTGGCGTTCCTGGCGCAGCCGTCGTGGGCCGCCACGCCCATCCCCTCGGCACCGAGCATCGCCGCCAAGGCCTACATCCTGCAGGACTACGACAGCGGGCGGGTCATCGCCGAATCCGGCGCCGACAAGCGGGTGGAGCCGGCCAGCCTCACCAAGATGATGACCGCCTACGTGGTCTCCAACGAGCTGCGCAACAGCCACCTCAAGCTCACCGACATGGTGCGCGTCAGCGAGAAGGCGTGGCGCGCCGAAGGCTCGCGCATGTTCGTGGAGGTGAACACCAGCGTCTCGGTGGAGGATCTGCTGCGCGGGGTGATCATCCAGTCGGGCAACGACGCCTGCATCGCGCTCGCCGAGCACATCGCCGGCAGCGAGGAGGCCTTCGCCGAGATGATGAACGCCCAGGCCCGGCGCCTCGGCATGAACCACACCCACTTCGTCAACAGCACCGGCCTGCCCGATCCCGAGCACTACACCACCGCCCGGGACCTGGCCACCCTGAGCATCGCCCTGATCCGCGACTTCCCGGACCACTACGGCTGGTACTCCGAGCGCGACTTCACCTACAACGACATCACCCAGCACAACCGCAACACCCTGCTGTGGTGGGACAAGACCGTGGACGGCATCAAGACCGGCCATACCTCCAGCGCCGGCTACTGCCTGGCCGCCTCGGCGCTCAAGGAGGGCATGCGCCTGGTGAGCGTGGTGCTGGGCACCGACAGCGAGAAGGCCCGCGCCCGCGAGAGCCAGAGCCTGCTCACCTACGGTTTCCGCTTCTTCGAGACCCACCGCCTCTACCAGGCGGGCCAGTCGCTGGCCGACCACCGGCTGTGGATGGGCGCCCAGGACACCCTGCCCGTCGGGCTGGAGCGGGATCTGTTCGTCACCATTCCCCGCGGCCAGTACGACAGCCTCCAGGCCAGCCTCACCATCGACAACCATGTGGAGGCGCCCGTCACCCGCGGCACCCGCTACGGCACCGTGAACGTCTCCCTCAACGGCAAGCCCGTGGCCGAAGCGCCGCTGGTGGCCCTGGCGGATGTCGAGGAGGGGGGCATCTGGCGCCGGTTCGTGGACTGGCTGACCCTGCTTTTCTACCGCCTGTGGAGCTGAACGGGAGGCTTCCCGGCGATGGGTGATTGAAGGCGGTCCCGGGCGGCAGTCGTCCCGGAGCCCGCCAAACCGCCGGACCGGCTCCACGCCGGCCCGTCACGTCATGACTTCAGGCAGCGCAGGTTAACCATCGATTCCCATGTCCATCGTTTATCTCAATGGCGAGTTCTTCCCCGCGGAGCAGGCCCACGTGCCGGTGCTCGATCGCGGCTTCCTGTTCGGCGACGGCGTCTACGAGGTGGTGCCCGCCTACGGTGGGCGCCTGCTGCGCCTGGGGCAGCACCTGGCGCGCCTGGAGCAGAGCCTGGCGGGCATCCGCATGAGCCCACCCCTGGAACGGGAGGCCTGGGCCCGGGTCCTGGAGGAGCTCGTCCGCCGCAACGACGGCGGCACCGACATCTCGGTCTACCTGCAGGTGACCCGCGGCGTGGCGCCGAAGCGCGACCACGCCTTCCCCGCCGGGATCCGCCCCACCGTCTTCGCCATGACCAGCCCCATCCCGCCGGTGCCGGCCCGGGTCCTGGAGGAGGGCGTGGCGGCCATCACCCTGGACGATATCCGCTGGTCCTACTGCAACATCAAGGCCATCACCCTGCTGCCCAACGTCCTGCTGCGCCAGCAGGCGGTGGACAGCGGCGCGGCGGAGGCCATCCTGATTCGCGACGGACACGCCATCGAGGGCTCCGCCAGCAACCTGTTCGTGGTCCTGGAGGGGGTCATCGTCACCCCGCCCCTGGGCCCGCAGCTGCTGCCGGGGATCACCCGGGACCTGGTGCTGGAGCTGTGCGCCCGCCACGGCCTGCCGCACCGGGAGGCCGACATCACCGAGGCGGAACTGCGCGGCGCCCGGGAGATCTGGGTCACCAGCTCCACCAAGGAGGTGGTGCCGGTCACGCGGCTGGACGGCCAGCCGGTGGGCGACGGCGGCCCCGGCCCCGTGTGGCGCAGCGTCATCGGCCTCTACCAGGACCACAAGGCGGCCCTGCGCGAAGGGCGCGCCGCCTGAAACCGGACACGGCGGAGGACCATGGGCGACACCCCCGAAACCCTGCTCGAATTCCCCTGCGACTTCCCCATCAAGGTGATGGGGGCGGCGGCCGGGGATTTCGACGCCCTGGTGGTGGAGCTCGTCCGCCGCCACGTGGACGATCTGGCCGAGGGCGGCGTCCAGACCCGCCCCAGCAGCGGCGGCCGCTACCTCTCCGTCACGGTGACCATCCGCGCCACCAGCCGCGCGCAGCTCGATCGCGTCTACCAGGAGCTCAGCGCCCACGAGCGGGTGCTGATGGTGCTCTGAGAAACTCTATTTTAATAGACAGGATTGACGGGATTCATGCCGGTAAAATGGCGATTCCCCCTGCGCTCCGAACCGGCCGACACGGATTTCAAGCCCAGCAAGCCGGACGCGAGATCCGATGCTTAAAAGGGTTAATCCTGCAAATCCTGTCCATTGATTCCTTTTCTCATGCAGTTCGTGATAAATACCTACCAATGAGCACCAAGCACGGGCTCCGCGTCCGGCGGCTGGGGCGGACCGGGTACCGGCCCACCTGGGAGGCGATGCGGACCTTCACCGACGGGCGCGGGCCGGAGACGCCCGACGAGCTGTGGCTGACCGAGCACCCGCCGGTCTTCACCCTCGGACAGGCGGGCAAGCCCGAGCATCTGCTGGATCCGGGTGCCATCCCGGTCATCCGGGTGGATCGCGGCGGACAGGTGACCTACCACGGCCCGGGGCAGGTGATGGCCTACCTGCTGCTGGACCTGAAGCGGCGCGGGCTCGGGGTGCGGGAGCTGGTGGAACGGCTGGAGCAGGCGGTCATCGACCTGCTGGCGGCGCACGGCATCGAGGCCCATGGCCGCCGCGACGCCCCCGGCGTCTATGTGGGCGGGGCCAAGATAGCCGCCCTCGGCCTGCGGATCCGCCACGGCCGCAGCTACCATGGCCTCAGCCTCAACGTGGCCATGGATCTCGAGCCCTTCGGCCGCATCAACCCCTGCGGCCACCCGGGCCTGGAGGTGACCCAGCTCAGCGCCCTGGGCGGCCCCGCGGAGCTGGAGCGGGTGGCGGACGAGCTCGCCGCCCATCTGGCCCGGGTGCTGGGGGTGGACGGGACGGAGGCGGTGTGAGCGGCCGCCGCCACTGAACCCCGCGCCGCCCGGATACTCAAAGCATCCTGATCGATCGGGAATATCCCGCCGCTCCCGTCTCCCGCCCCCGCGGCCGGGAGCGAGGGGAGGACTGCCGAGAAGCGAGGCACGCATGGCCGATGACGACAAGACCCGCGAACCCACCCGCGAGCGCGGCGCGGCGAAGACCGCCCGCATCCCGGTGAAGGTGGTGCCCACCGAGCAGCCGCCGCGCAAGCCCGCCTGGATCCGCGCCCGCCACCATGGCAGCCCCAAGGTCGTGCAGCTGAAGAAGATCCTGCGGGAGAACCGGCTCCACACCGTGTGCGAGGAGGCGGCCTGCCCCAACCTGGGCGAGTGCTTCGGTCACGGCACCGCCACGTTCATGATCATGGGCGACATCTGCACCCGCCGCTGCCCCTTCTGCGACGTGGCCCACGGCCGCCCCGAGGCCCTCGACCCCGAGGAGCCCCGCAACCTCGGCCGGACCGTGGCCGCCATGGGCCTCTCCTACGTGGTCATCACCTCCGTGGACCGGGACGACCTGGCGGACGGGGGCGCGGCCCACATCGCCGCCTGCGTGCGGGCGGTGCGGGACCGGAGCCCGGGCATCCGGGTGGAGACCCTCGTGCCGGATTTCCGCGGCCGCATGGAGGTGGCGCTGGAGGCGCTGGGCCGCTTCCCGCCCGATGTCTTCAACCACAACCTGGAGACCGTCCCGCGCCTCTACCGCGAGGCCCGGCCCGGCGCCGACTACCACTGGTCGCTGGAGCTGCTGCAACGGTTCGGGGCCCGCTTCCCGGGAATCCCCACCAAGTCCGGGCTGATGCTCGGCCTGGGCGAGGAGCTGGGCGAGGTGGAGGCGGTGCTGCGCGACCTGCACGCCCACGGCGTGGAGATGCTGACCCTGGGCCAGTATCTCCAGCCGAGCCGCCACCACCTGCCGGTGCGCCGCTTCGTCACCCCCGAAGAATTCCACCGGCTGGGCGAGCTGGCCCGATCGCTGGGCTTCAGCCGGGTGGCCAGCGGCCCGATGGTGCGCTCCTCCTACCACGCCGACCTGCAGGCGGCCGGGGAGACGGTGGAGTAGCGCGACGGGACGAATCCGCTCCCCGGCGGGGATCGGGAGCGGCGGAAGTGGCCGGCGGCTCCGGCCCGGGGACGGGGGACGCCGCCTCAGGGGGCCCGCTTCGCCACCAGGCCGTTCTTCTGCAGCACGCGGTAGATCTTCCGGCTGGCTTTCGCGAGACGGTCCAGGTCGCCGAAGGTGGGCTGCTCGCCCTCCTCCAGCCGGTACTCCCACTCGCTCAGCTCCAGATCCAGGTACTCGAGCAGCTTCACCGAGCAGCCGTGGCAAATCCCCGTGCACAGGATGTCCGCGGGGGTGTCGAAGGGAATCGCCTCGCGGACCTCGCGGATCAGGTCGCCCATGGCGGTGCGGGTATCGGGTTTCACGCTGCTGTTCGGCTGCCTGCCCAGTGGGAGCCCAGTTTAACGCCGCGCCGCCCGCGGAGGACAGCAACCGGCCGCTGCCGCCCCCGTGGACGGGCCGACGGCTCGCCATCCCGGGGCGTCGGGGCGGCCCGCGCCGCAGCCGTTCCCCGGGCCCCGGGGCTGCGGCGGGCCCCGCACGCCGCGCCCCTGCGCGGGCTCACGGGCCGAAGCCCCCGCCCGGGGCGCTAGCCGGGCCGGCCCGCCGCCGTGGCCTCCGGCACCTCCACCAGCCGGCCGCTCTTCACGTCGTAGATGTAGCCGTAGATGGGGATGTCGGCCGGCACCAGGGGATGGTTGCGGATCCGGGTGACATCCTCCACCACGCTGGCGGGATTGTCCCTGATGGTGAGCCAGTCGATGTAGTTGCCCTCGGTGGAGCCGGGGCCCGCGCCGGAGTCGTGCCAGCCGCCGGCGTCCACGCTCGCGGTCTTCAGGCTGCTGGCGAGCAGGCCGCGCATGATGTCGTCGGTGAAGGTCTCCATGCCGCAGTCGGTGTGGTGGATGACGAACCACTCGCGGGTACCGAGCAGCTTGTAGGAGATGACGAGGGAGCGGATGGCGTCGTCGCTGGCGCGCCCGCCCGCGTTGCGGATCACGTGGGCATCGCCCTCGGACAGGCCGGCGTACTTGGCCGGGTCGAGGCGGGCATCCATGCAGGTGAGAATGGCGAAGCGCCGGCCCGGCGGCATGGGCAGATCGGCCTTGGCGCCGAAATCGGATGCGTACCCGGCATTGGCGGTCATGACTTCATCGAGAATCTGGCTCATGGTTCATTCCTCCATCGCTGCGGTCCGGTGGGGCGCGGCCGCACCCGGGGTACGGCCGCGCCCCACCCGGAATGTCATAGTCCAATAGTCGGGGATTGTGAAGGCGACCCACCCGGATTCGAACGCCACAAAACCGCCGGAGTGTGCGATCCTTGGTGTTCCGACACACCCTCATGCCCATGGATATCGCCCCTCTCCAGCCCCTGCTCCACTGGCTCGGCGCCCACCCGACGCTCGCGGGGCTGGCGGTGTTCGCCATCGCCATGGGCGAGTCGCTGGCCATCGTCGGGCTGTTCGTGCCGGGCGTGGTGCTGATGTTCGGCATCGGCGCCCTGGTCTCCACCGGCGCGATGGATCTCGCCGCCACGCTCGCCTGGGCCTTCGCCGGCGCGGTGACCGGCGACGGCCTGAGCTACTGGCTGGGACGCCGCTACCACGGCCAGCTGCGCGACAGATGGCCGTTCCGCAGCCGGCCGGGGCTGCTCGCCCGCGGCGAGGCGTTCTTCCGCCGCCATGGCGGCAAGAGCGTGCTGCTGGGCCGGTTCGTGGGACCCATCCGGCCGGTGATACCGCTGGTGGCGGGCATGCTGGACATGCCCGCGCCGCGCTTCTTCCTGGTCAACGTCCTCTCGGCGCTGGCCTGGGCGCCCGCCTACCTCCTGCCCGGCGTTATCTTCGGCGCGTCCCTGGATCTGGCCGCCGAGGTGGCCACGCGGCTGGCGGTGGTGCTGTTGACGGCGGTGGCGGCGCTGTGGATCTCCGGCTGGCTGGTGCGCCGGGTTTTCCTCTTTCTCCAGCCCCGCACCGGGCGGATCATCGACCGGGCGCTGGCCTGGAGCGACCGCCACCCGGTCCTGGGCCACCTCACCGCGGCCCTGGTGGATCCGCGCCATCCCGAGAGCCGGGCCCTGCTGCTGTTCGCGCTGGTCCTGGTCGCGGCCGCCTGGGTCTTCGTCTGGGTGCTGGCGGAAGTGGCGGGCGGTGTCGAGCTGGCCGCCCTCAACGAGCGCGTCTACCACCTCGCCCAGGGGCTGCGCACCCCCTGGGCCGACCGGGTGCTGGTGGCCAT